>NZ_JBHXEG010000009.1:0-37909 GCF_042724935.1 Kitasatospora sp. NPDC127060 | reverse complement strand
GGCCGCCGCCCCCCCCCCGGCCAACCCCCGGGTGTCCCGACTTCCGAGGGCGCAGTACTGGCCGGTGCCGCTACGCCATGGCCAGCGTCCGCGGCTCCAGCGGCTGCCCGCCGGCGGCCGCGGTGGATGCGACGGCGGACAGCCAGGCCGCCTCGAAGCCGCTCGCCGCCTTCGACGGCACCCTCGCCGGTGCGGCGACGAACTGCCGCTCCATGGTCGGGTAGCTGGCGCCGCGCCGCGCGTCGACCACGCGGTCGAAGCCGAAGGGGTACCCCGGAACCGCGCTCGCGGTGTGCTCCAGGAGGCGCCCCGGCCGGTCGGCGAAGCGCTCCAGGCCGGCATGGGCCTGGCGGCGGCCGAGGATGCCGACCCGGCGCACCGAGCGCCAGGCCTTCCCCTTGATCCCCGAGTCCGAGCAGAGCGGGTCCCGCCGTGCGCACCGGGCCCCGCTGGCGGCCTGGCAGGCCTTGCAGCGGGGCAGCTCGGACGCGAGCGTGCCGGATTCGGCGGCCAGCTTCCGGCAGCGGGCGCACCGGGGGCCGTGCCAGGTCTTGCAGTGCTCCGAGCGTCCGGGGGTCAGCACGCGTCGGACCTCGTAGACGCTCCAGGGCTCGGTGTCCAGCCGCTCGGCCAGCAGGTCGAGGGCGGCGGTGTTGCCCGCGCGGTGCAGTTCCTCCCGCAGCGAAGACTTCGCGTACAGCGTGAAGAGCGGGTTGAGTGCCTGGGCGGTGTACTCCAGCATCGCGGCCTGGGCGATCTGGGCCGGGAAGCGCTTGGAGCGGGCCATGTGGTCCGGCAGCGCCCCGGCGCTGACCGGGTAAGGGCATGCCCAGCAGAAGCTCTTCGGATACGAAACACCAAGGCGGTCCTGGAGGTAGGCGAGCAGGGTCGGCCTGTCCCAGCCCCAGTTGATCAGCGGGTACCACGGCCGGCGGCCGGGCTTGGCGAAGGAGGTGTCGAGCCGGGCGCGCGAGGCCTCGCCGGACTCGAAGCCGACGACGTGGCGGTAGGGGCCGGTCAGGTGCTCCTTGAACCACAGGTCCAGCGGCTCGCCCTTGGCGCGTACACTACAAAGTCGGGATCCCCCGTACATCGGCACGGTGCCGGACTCGCGCAGGTCCAGCAGCAGGCTCCACCGTCCGGAGGTGTGGATCCGGGTCGGGTTGCGGGTGTCGGAGAGGACCTCGATGCCGCACTGGGCGATGGAGGCTCCGCCGCGGGCGATCTGCACGTAGCGGACCCGGTGGGCCCGCAGCAGCGGAAGAACGTGCTGCTCGGCCAGGGCGATGCTGTCCGGCCACTCCATGCCGGTGTGAGCAGTGATCAAAACAAGATCGGACAGGTCGGGCCGTAGGCCGTACGCGGTTGGGTTCTCCAGGAAACGCAGGATGACCGCGGTGGAGTCGGCCCCCAGGCCCCAGTTGACGACGGTGGTGCCGCACGGTTCCGGCTCGGGGAAGGCCTCGGCGTTGTTGAACAGGGCGAGCTGGCGGGAGGTCATGGCGAAGTGGGCTCCATGCGCCCGGGGCGCGAGAGGCCCGGGGCGGTTGGTCGGGGAAGGTCCTGCGGTGGAGCCGGAGGGTCCGGCCGCGCCGGGCATGTCCGGGCCGCGACCGCGACGGGCGAGGGTCCGGTCGGCCGCGCCGCCCATCCGCGGTCCCGTGTGCGCCGCACTGGCGCGGCGCGCACGGGGCGGGCGGTCAAGCGGCGGTCGGGGCCGCCGCCAGCGCCGCCAGCGCCTCGGCGGCGGCGGGAATCCGAAGCTGGGTCAGGTCGACGTCGACCACGCCGTGGGCGTACAGCTTGACGGTGTGGCAGGGGCGGGCGCCGGAGGGCTGCGGCAGGTCGAAGGTCAGGTGCTCACCGGGTCCGAGGTGACCGGCCAGTGCGCTCAGCTCGGTGATGGTCACGGGCCCGGAGGGGTAGACGATCGCCTCGGCGCTCAGCGCGGCGCTGACGAGGCGCTCGGCGCCGGTGACCGGCAGGCCCAGGGCCAGAATGCCGGCGCGCAGCGGGCAGGTGACCAGGGCCACCACCTGCCCGCCGTCCAGCGTCCCGGCCAGGGCAACCGAGTCGGTGCCCGCCGCCGGATCTGGCCAGCCGTCCCGCACCCGCAGCGCGGGCGCCGCCGCCATGAGCGCGGCCGCGGCCTGCTGGCGGCCGGTGCGCACGCTCTCCTGCCACTTGTCGAGGGCGGTGGTGTTCATGGGTTCTCCTGCGTCCTGTGTGGGTGACAAGGGGTTCGATTTCGACCGGGAGCCACCCGGCCTGACAAGAGAAAGACTACCATGAATAGTGCATCAATGGGGCGGTCTCGGGGGAGGATACGAGGTCGGCGCCACGACGACCCGGGTCCGGCGCGGCCCGACGGACCGCGCGTAGACGTGATTGCCGCCATGCTCAAGCCGACTCGCCCCCACGGCCTCCAGGGCCTCGGCCAACCAGAGACCGCCCGGCTCCCCCTCCCGCCGTGGCCGCGCCCCGAACCCCTGGAGCCGACGCTCAACCCCCAGGTGCCCGCTCTCGTCCCGGCGCACCTTCATCGCCGCCCGGTCGGTGAGCACCGAGCCGTCCGGCAGGATCACCAGCCGCCGCGGCCTGCTGCGGCCCAGGTACGCGAAGTCCTGCGCCGCGTAGACGTGCCCCACATGGCCGGGCATGACCACCTCCGCGCCCAGCGGCGTGACCCTGGTGCGCGGGTGCGGGTCCGAGTAGGCCACCACGCCCCGCACACCGCGCCGGGCCGCGAGCGCGAAGCCAGCCGCGCACAGCCACGACTCCCCGTTGCTGGGCACCTCGTCCAGCAGGACCAGCCGGCTCAGCTCCACCGACTCGCGATAGGCCTCCAGCGAGGGGAACACCCGCGTCAGCACCCCCTTGGACATCGGCACCCCGAGCGCGAGCACACCGACCAGGCGGCCGCCGTCCGGCTCACCCGGCCCCGCCGCCGCGGTACGCAGCTGCATGCCGAACGCCATCCGCACCGCCGGCCAGGACCCGCTGTAGTGGTGCCGCGTCACGAACCGGCGCGCGGGGCCGGCCTCCAGCGGCACGCACCGGTACAGCGCCGGATCGAACCCCCCTTCGCTCGTCCGCCTCCAGGTCGCCCGCCGATCGTTCCAGCGCTGACACCACACCGGTTCGGGCAGGTCCAGCCCCAGCTGCTCCCCGCCGGCCTCGCCCGCGCGGGCGCTCACGCCCGGCCTCCCGGCTCGGACCCGAGGCCCGGCCCGACGCGCAGCGCGAAGGCGACGGCGCCGAACTCGCTGGTCTGCCAGACGGTCTCATCGTCCCGGACCGCCTCCAGAAGGCCGTCCTCGCGCACGAGGCCGAACCTGGCCGACAGGAAGCGGCGGGCCTCACCCCGGGGCGCCGTCCTCCAGCCGTGCCCGGCCAGCGCGCGGTCCACGTCCTCGGTCGTCCGGGGCGACCAGGGGCGTCCCGTCTCGTCCGGGACCGGGGTGTCCGGCGGCAGGAGGCGGTGTCCGGCACCGGCGGTCGGCGCACCGCTCGGTAGCGCCCAGATGTCCGACGCGCCAGCTTCGCCGGTTGGCAGGTGCAGCCAGACGTAGAGGACGGGCGGCGAGGGGGTGCGGGTGGTCCAGGGGAAGGCGGGGTTCTCGTCGATCGTGATCATTTCCGTTCGTGGGAGGGATGGTGACGGCTGGTGGGCTTGGGGCCGGTCCGGGCGTCCGGCCGGTGTACCGTCAGCGGCCCTTTGCCCAGCCCATGCTGTAGGTGATGTGCCGCTCGACGGGCGGGACGGTGCTCATCAGGTGGAGCGGGTAGGTGGTGCCGCCGGTGAAGGGCTCGCCGTCCCATTGCACGGCCGCGGCGAGGCGGTTGCGGATGACGACGGAGCCCTTGCGGCCGGAGGAGGGTCCGCCGGTGGCCCAGAACTCGGTTCCGGTGTCGAAGGCCTCGTGGGGGGCCCGGCCCGTGTCGCGTACCTCCGCCCACAGGTCGCGGAAGGCGCGCTGCTTGTCGGAGCTGGCGAGGATGCGGTCGCGGATCTGCTCGGCGATCGAGCGTTCGGCGATGTTGTCGACGCCCAGCTGCATGCTGCGGTACGTGCTCACGCCGCCGTAGGCGACCCAGTACCTGGGGAACTTCACCTCCCAGGGATCCGCGGTGGGGGCAGTGCAGGTGAGCCGGACGTATCCGAGTTCGGCGTCCGGCTCGTAGGGGTCGGCCCACCAGAACTCGGTGGCGGTCATGCGGTGGACGCGGGTCACAACGGGGCCTCTCGATATCGCGGGCTCGCCGGCCGACCGGCGAGCTGTGGGGTGGTGGCGGGGGCGCGCCCGGGGCCGTGGCCCATTAAGGGCGCGCGCCTTCGCCGCCGTCGGAGGGACCGGGCGATCACGCCGGGTCCCCCGGCTCGGGTCCGCGGTCAGCGGGAAGGGGGTGGTGGACCACGCACGAGGCCTTGGAACAGGGACGGCCGATGGCGGTGATGAACTGGCGGTGCGCCTCGAAGGCCTCGGTCACCCAGTCGTCGCCCTCGGCGAGTTCGGGGCGCCACTGGGCCCAGCTCGCGCGTGCCTCGGTGAGGTCGGCCAGGCTGTAGAACTCGTCGGCCCCGTGCTGGCGGATCAGGTCGATCCACGAGGCGCGGGCGCGCTGGTAGGCCCGGGGGGGAGTGGTCGTAGCCGGAGGCCGGGTCGATGTCGTCGATCGCGACCCCGGCGGCGAAGCAGATCGCGGTCCGTGCGTCGGCCATCGAGGTGAGGCGGTCAGCCTCGCAGACCGAGCAGCAGGAATCCGTCCGGGCGATGGACATGAGCAAGAGGGTCGGGTTGAACCGGAAGCCGGACACGATCTCTCCGTGGTGGTGCGGCCAGCGCGTGCCGGCCGGTGGGTGTTTGTGGTTATCGGTGGGGTGGGAGCGGGAGGGCTGCGCCGTGCCGCGGGTGCCGGCCGGTCGGCCGGAGCTGGGCGGGGAAAGGTGCCTCCGGGGCCGTCGGCCCCGGAGGCGCGGGGTCAGGCGGCGGTCAGGGCGGCGCCGCGCAGGAACGCGGCTGCTGCTGCGGCGGTCCGGCCCGGGGCGGTACCCCAGTTCCAGACCGTGGCCCGGTGGTAGTCCGTGGTCGTGGCGTTCCACCACGGCGGGACCACGACCGGGCAGCCGTTGACGTGATCGGCCAGAAGTCCCAGGGCGGCGGTGCCCACTGCGGCCCGCTGGGTGTGGTCGAGGCGCCGTACGGCCAGGTTCAGGGCGTGGGGGATGGTGGCGGGTCCCCGCTGGGCGTCGCGCGACCACTCCCAGGGGCCCAGGTGCAGCCCGACGTGTTCCAGGTGGTCGGCGGCGAACTCCAGCACCGAGGCCGCGGTGGGGCGCACCCGCCGCCGCGGTCGCCGACCGCGCCTGAATGGCTCGGCAGGTGCCGCCCGGATGCCGGCCACCGCCACCAGCCGCCACATCGACGGCAGGTCCGCGTCCAGGTGCTTGGCCGTGGTGGTCATCTCGACGCTCTGGCCCTGGTGGTCGTTGACCCGCAGGGTGAGGGCGCCGCTGGACTCGTCAGCGTCTACGGCGACGCTGTGGCGGCCGGGGGTGACCCCGTAGACGATGCCGTTGGGCAGGGCCTCGGTGACGAAGCACCGGGCGCTGTCGGCGAAGGCGTCGGCGAGCGAGCCGCCGGGAGCGGGCAGGGGGGACGTGGTCACGGGGGCGTTCTCCTGGGGAAGCGCGGTGAGTCGGGCCGGGGCGGGCCGGTCTTGGCCCGCCCCGGTTCTCACGTGCGGGTGAGGAAGTGTGCAGGGACGTGGGAGGTCAGCCAGACGCCGTTGGGGCTGACCTGGAACTCGTGACCCGCCCGTGTCATGACGGCGGTGCCCACGGCCAGGACGGCGGACTGTCCGCGCCGGGCCCCGACCTGACGGGCGGTACGGGAGTCGGGGGACAGGTGGACGTCGTGGCGGGTCATCGGCCGCAGGCCTTCGCGCAGGATCGTCATGACGGCGCCCTTGGCGGTGCTGTGGAACAGCACCGCAGGCGGCTCGGCGGTGGGCAGGCCCAGGGCGACCACAACGGTGTGCCCCTGGTTGGCTCGGATGGACCGGCCGTCCTCGGAGTAGGCGAATCGGCGCTTGGTGTCGGTGCCACGACGTGGTCGAGCTCTGCCCGGGTGACGGCAGCACCGTGGGCCGCGAGGGCGGCCAGCAGTGCGTCGGTCCCCGTCCAGCCCGCCCGGTCGAGCGTGATCCCGGCCAGCTCGGACCGGTGGCGAAGGAGGAAGGCCAGCAGCCTGCTGGTCTTGACGGCCCGTTGTCCGGGCATGGCGGTGCTTCCTTTCGTGAGGTGGGGGCGCTGATCGCCCGGACCGCGTCGGGGACGTGTCGGCCCGGCGGTGCCGCCAGCCGCGTTTGTAGCTGGCGGCACCGCCCGGCTACCGGCCGTCAGTCGTGCGGAGAGCCGAAGACCTGGCCGGGAACGACGTCGAGATGGTTCGTGAGATCCCAGGTGAGAACGTTTCCGTCCCAGAGCTCCGCGACGACCTGCACCGACACCAGGTGCTGCTCGTCGGGCCTGGGGCCGTAGAGCTCCCACTGCGCCGACACCCGGAGGGGGGTGGAGGTGTTGTCGCGCAGCTTGCCCCTGAGCATGAGCGCGATCTGCTCCTCGGTCGCGCTGCGCAGCGGCACGTACTCGCCGACGATGCACTCGGTGCAGTCGCAGTCCGCCGGGTCGATCGCGATAAGGCGCTTCTTCTCGTAGTACATGATGGTCCTCCCGTGCTTGTCGGTTCGATTGCCTTCCGAGAGCCACCCGGACTGACAAGGAAAAGGCTACCATGAATAGTGCATTGAAGCCAGGTCAATGCACTCCCCCGCGTCGCGCCGTCCCATCGAGCGCCCGCCCGGCGTCAGCGCGGCGGCACCGTCAGGGTGTACACGTCACCCGACCCGTACGGCGGGGTGTTGCCCGCCAGGTCGCACAGGTGATCGTGGATCGGCCCCTCCAGGTCCTCGGCCAGCCGCGAGCCGTCGCTGAAGACGACCACCGCCTCCACGGCGGACCAGCACCACCGGCCGTCCCACAGCACGGACGGGACCTCGATCGCCGTGATCCGCACCTCGGAGGCGTCCGCCTCCCCGTACAACCAGCCGAGCTCCTCCCGGAGGGCTTCGTGCATGTACTGGACCGAGCGCCGGTCCTCCTCCTCCAGCAGCAGGGTCCGCAGGCTCCACAGGGTGCCGGCGCCGACCCCCTGGAGCGAAGTGGCGAACTCCGCAGAGTTCAGCAGAGCGTCGAGGTCGAAACGGTCGGGGTCGGTGGTCACGCAGGCCTCCAGCGAGCGGCGGTCGAGGAAAGGGGCGCGGCCGGTCCGGCAGGGCCTGCCGGACCGGGACGGTGCTGCTACAGCAGCCCGAGGACCAGGAGGACCAGGTCGAGATCCGCCTCGATGTCGAGCCCGGCCCGCGTCCCGTCGTCCTCGGGGGCGCCGTCGGCGAGATGGACGTTCACGACGGTGCGCCCCGTACCGAGCCCGGCCAGCGTGTCGGTTCCCGGCACGTTCGGGTACGGGGTGAGAATGGGGAACGCGGCAGCGAGCCGCGCGTACGCGCTGGGGACGGCGAACGGCTGGTGCTCGTCCTCCGGAGGCAGGGCGCTGCGCAGCGCGCGCACGACCGAGCCGAGCGGGGCCCGGGCCTCCAGCAGGATCCGGCCGGGTGCGTTGGAGCAGACCGTGGCCGTGACGTCCGGCCCCTGCCGCCATTCCACGACGTCGCCGCCGGCCAGCATGGTGCCCGTCGCCTGTGCCTCGTCGGGCAGACGGGCGATCAGCTCGGTCATCGTCAGCAGCTGGAGCAGCCGTCGCCGCTCGGGCGCGGCATCGGGCTCCAAGGCCGGGGCGAGGTGGCTGCGGGCGATGTTGGCCGCCAGGGTGGCCGGGGTGATGTGCCGCAGGGCGATCCGGGTCGTGGACACGGGAATCCGGTCGCCTCCCGGCTCGCCGGTGTAGGGCAAGGTGCGCACCGTGATGCCCTCGCAGGTGTGGGTGATCAGGACCCTTCGGGCGCGGTCCCGCAGGACGGCCTGCGGGTGCCCGGCCGCGTCGTGGCCGGCCGGGTCGGCGCCCCAGGGGCCCCGGGGGGCGGGCAGCAGCTCGCCCGCGTCGGCGGCGAGCCAGGCCAGGTCCCAGGGGCGGCCGAAGGTCGTGGTTGAGGTCATGGCGTTTCCTTCGCAAGAGGATGGGGTGCGGGGCGGGGCTCCGGGGCGCCGCCCGGCCGACGGCCGCCGCAGCGGTCGTTGGCCGGGCGCGGGTTACCAGAGCGCGGGCGTCAGCGCGGTGGTCACGGCGGCGTCGCGGGCCTGGCGTCGGCGAAGGCGAGGGGGGACGGCCAGTTCGAGCACCTGGTACTCCTCGATCAGGAGCGCGTTGAACTGCGCGCCGTAGGCCTGGACCAGGCGCCGGACCGCGTCCAGCTCGGCCCGCTGGCGCAGCTCCGCCAGGCTCCGGCCCGCCTTCGCGTGCGCGGCCGCCTCGGCGGCCTCGGCGAGCCGGAGCTCGGCGGCGGCAGCCGTGGCCTCCCCCAGGCGGCTGAGCAGCGCGTCCCGGAACGCAGCGGCCCCCTTGCGCCAGGCCTCGGCCTCGGGCGAGCGGTCCTCGGCCCGCTCCTCGAATTGGGCCTCCACCAGGCTCTGGAGGTGGGTCAACGCCCTGATCCAGCGCTCCACGTTGGCCACATCGCGCAGCGCCCCCGCCTGCACCGGCGTCACCGTGGCCCGGACGTCCTGGACCACCAGGACGGCGAACTCCACGTCACCGAGCGCCGCGACCTGCTCGGTCACCGGCAGCGACGTGGCGGGCACGATGGCCTTGCTGGTCAGGTGGTACCAGCCGCATGCGCATAGGTAGGGCGTCAGGTTGTGGACGTAGGTGGCGGCGGTGCGCGCGGCGGCGGTCGTCGTCGCGAACCGGGCCTTGGCAGGGGTCGTGCACGTCTTCGTGTGCGTCATCTCGTCTCCCGGAGGGCGGTCATCGTCGGGCGGGCGCGGCGGCGCGGATGGTCCGGGCGGCCGCAGCGGCCGTCAGGCCCTCGGACTCGCCCCACGACGAAAGGACGGTGAGCCGGTAGTCGGCCTCCGACAGGCCAAGGGGCCGGTACAGATCCGGGGTGATCGGCACGTCCGACAGGTGGTCGGACAGGACCCGCAGCGCCTCGGAGAACTCCGCCGGGTGGTAGGCCCGGGGGCGCACGGTGACCTGCCCGTGGCGGCGGGCACCGGCGCGGATGGTCCGACCGGCCGCCAGCCGCTGCGCACGCTCGAAGGCGTGCAGCACCGAGCAGGGCGCGTCGGGCGCGTAGGTGGCGGGCGGGTAGGACGCCCAGTCCTTCTCGTTGAGCGTCGCGCCCTGGTGGAGACCGGTGGTCTCGATGCGGCGGGCGGTCAGCTCCATGACCAGCTGGGTGCGGGACATGCGGTGACGGGTGCTCACGGGTTCCTCCTCGTGTACGGGTTCGATTGCCTTCCGGGAGCCACCCGATCTGACAAGAAAAAGGCTACCATGAATCATGCATTTCTGGGAGTGTTCTGCCCTCTCTGTCCTCGGGCTCCGTCGGCGAGGGCCGCCAGCATCCCCGCGAACCTCTCCGGGGTCTGCTCCGGCCACGGGGCGTCGCCGTCCAGGGCGGCGCGCACGCACGCCTCCCACTCGCGGTAGAACTCGATCAGCACGTCGCTCAGCGCCAGGGTGGCGGCCTCGTCGGCGAAATCCACGCCGGTGCCTTCCAGCCAGGCCGCCACCGTGCGGGCCCGGGCCTTGGTGCCGCAGCCCGAGGCGAGCCTGACCCGCACCCGCCAGGGCACGCACACGCTCCACGGGGCGGGGGAGTGCCGGCCGGCGGGCCGGTGCAGCACCAGGACGGCCGGCTTCCCGGCCGCCGGGGCCGGTGGGGGGACGGGTGCAGGGTGACGCCTGAACAGCTCGTCGACATCGCCAAGGGAGGCGAAGCGCCCGCCGGCCCCGTTGTCACAGGCGGCAGCCAATACTGCCTGGGGGTCGTAGCGGCCCGGCACAGCGAGGAGGGCGACGGTGGGGTGGATGAGGTCGCCCACCGTGATGGTGCGGGCGTCGGGGAGGGCGAAGGCCGCCGGGGTGCCGTCCGCGCGGACGGCGGCGACGGTGACGGGCTGGTAGTCGACCCGGTCGTCGTGCGGGGCGCCACCCGGCGCGGGGTACCGGGTCTCCAGGACGGCGAGCTGGCCACGGACGGCCCGCCGTGAAAGCGGGGTCTCGGCGCCGGTGCGGACGGTGGGGCTGGTCATGGCTCTCCTAGGTGGTCGGGTCACCGGCGGGCCGGATCGGGGCCTCGGTGACCGAGGTGTGGCGGAGGTAGGCGAACAGGGGGTCGGCCAGGTCCTCGTGCACCCCGGCGGCGTGCCGGTCGCACATCGCCCAGCGCTGGGTGCGGCGTTCGGCGAACGTGATGACGAGCAGCCTGGTGGCTACGGAGACGCAGGCCCCGGGTCGGTCGGTGTAGGCGGCGGAAGCACAGGTGATCGGCATCGGGATCCTCGCGGGGGTCAGGTGTTCGCACCGATCCACGCCGCGACGGCGTCGGCGCAGGCCTCGGCGTCACGGTGGGCGTCCAGCCCGTGGCCGGAGTAGACGTCGGTGCGCTCGCCCGGGTCGTGGTCGGGGTGGAAGGCGGCGAACCAGCCGTCGTGGTCGCCGACTTGATGGTCGGCCCGGGCGTCGTCGGTGACGAGGATCTCGCCGCCCGGGACGGTGAGCGCAACGGCGGTGCAACCGCCCCCGGTGGGGACCACAGTGGCGGTCAGGCCGCGTTCGGCCAGCGCCAGGACGAGCAGTTCGCCGGCGTTCGCCTCGGGAGCGCCGGCCGCTGCGGAAGTGCGCGGGGCCGGAGCGGCCGGCGTGCGGTGCAGCCAGAACCCCTCCCCGGCGTCGTCCAGGATGCGGCGGCCCACCTCCCAGTCCGTGAGGCGGGAGACCTGGTCCCACGTCCACGGCTCCCCCGCGTGCTGCGTGGCGTCGGGGCCGTCGGTCAGCCACAGCAGGTCCACGGGGGCGGCGGTGAACAACTCGCCGACGATCCGACGCTCGATGCGGACGAAGACGCGGTTCCCGGTCACCTCGACCGGCCGGCCCGAGTCGTTGCGTGCCGCGAAGACCGGGCACGCCGTGCAGTCCGGGTACTGCCGGGCGGCGACACACGCACCATAGGGCCCCCACTTGCTCAACCGGGTGTCGCGCCGGCTCTCGTGCAGGGCGGCCCAGGATCGCGGCCGCAGGGCGCACTGGGCGTCGAAGGTGCCGATGTGGGCGTTCAGGGACAGGCGGTTCCAGCCGCCCGGGTGGCGGACCGGCTCGGGGGCGGGGAGGTACAGCGGCATGGCGGGAGTATCCGATCGGGAGGTGGGGAGGGGAGGGGCCGGGTCCAGTCGTCGGGCTGGTGCGCCGCTCGCCGGAGGTCGGGAGCGCAGGGCCGGGGGGGGGGGGCCCCCCACACCGGGCCCCCCCCCGCGGATAAAAAGGGGGGGGGGACCGCCACCCCCGCGCTGGGGGGGGCGGGGGAGGTGGGGGCGGGGCGCTGTGGGGGGGGGGGGGGGCGGGGGGGGGGCGGGGGGGCGGGGGGGGGGGGGGGGCCCCCCCCCCCGCGCCCCCCCCCCCCGGGGTATCTACAGGGAGGCGATCCAGGCCCGTCCGTACGGGGTCAGGACGTCGCTGTGGACGGGGCGGGTCCACCCCAGGGTGTCGGCCTTGTCGACGGCCAGCCGCCACATGGCCGTGGAGATCCCGCTGCGGCGCCACGTCGCGCGGACGCCGACCCACCAGACCATCCCGTCGTGACGGTCCCACAGCAGCGAACCCACCCTCACGCCGTCGGTGGTCACGGCGCTGACGCCGTGGCAGCCCTCCGCCGCGAAGCCGTGGGTGAGCCGATGGGGCGCGTACTCGAAGCTCTCGTAGACGATCTCCCCTGCCACGGACTCGGACGCCTGGGTTCCGGGGTGACGTGCGGTCATAACGGTGCTCATGTGCTCTCTCCTGAGGTTCGATTGCCTTCCGGGAGCCACCCGGCCTGACGTGTAAAAGACTGCCATGAAAAGCGCATTGAAAATGGGGTTCTTGGTCCCCTTCGGCGCCGCACGGCTACCCGGCCCGGCGCGCCCAGCGCTCCGCCGCGCGGCTCAGCTCGTACCCAACGTTCTCGGCCCGGTGGAGGTGCAGCGCGGCGTCCGCCGCCCGCTGAGTCACCTGCGCGACCAGGGCAGCCGCGCGCTCGGCGGCCCAGCCCTCCCGGATCACATCGAGCTGGCGTCCCCTCTGGGACGCCTCGTCGGCGGCATCGCACGCCGCGACGAACAGGCCCTTCGTCGCCTCGGCCGCCTCCTCGGCCAGGCGGGCGTGTTTCCGCAGCGAGGCCATGAGCTCGGCGGCCCCCTCCTTGCCCAGGGCCCTGCCTGCCTGCTCCAGCACCCGGCCGCTGCCGCGCTGCATCGCCAGGGCGGCAGCCTGCGCGATCAGCTGGCTCGCCTCGTAGTCCTTCTGTGCCGCCGGGAGTGCGGCGTGGGCGCGCGCGGCCGGCCGGGGGACCGTCGGCCTCGGCGCCTCGTCCGCCGTGACCGTCGACGCGCACTCCACGGCGTGCGCGTCCTTCTCGACGAAGCGACTGATGCCCCGCACGATCCACCAGGTGAGCGGATCGTAGGGTGGCAAGCCGGTCTCGTCGCCGAACTTCTCCAGCTCGTACGCGGTGAAGTTGCTGCCCCGGCCGAACCGCTGCGCGCAGTAGGCCACGTTCAGTGCCCGCTTGGCGTTGGCCATGGTGATCGGGTAGTCCCTGCCGTTGACGCGGTAGCCGACGATCCGGCCGTCCGTCAGGTGCAGCACGCCCATGTCTTCTCCTTCTCGAAGCGGTGGCTGGGGTGGTGAGGGCCCGGCCCGGGCCGATCAGGATCGGCCCGGGCCGGGTGTGGGGATGGTCAGCCCTCGGTGGGCGGGTTGAACGGGTTGGGGCCGAAGTCGGGGTCCCTTGGGTACAGGGCGATCACCTTGACCGCGTACTTCGGCGGGACGTGGCCGAACTCGCGCTCCTTCTGGCTCTCCTCGGTGCCCGGCAGGCCGTAGGCCTCGCCGTCGGCATACAGCACGTCGCTGAAGCCCTCCAGAGCGCCGTAGTGGTTGCCTTCCGGGTCGGAGGACAGGACCACCGGCGTCGAGGGGCTGAATCCCTCCTTGCGGATCAGGATGGTCAGGATCGTGCACAGCTCGCCGATGGTGACGGTCTGCTTGGTCTTGCTCATGTGCGCCTCCGTGGCGGGTTCAGCTGCCTTTCGGGCGCCACCCGGTCTGACATGAAAAAGACTACCATGAAAAGAGCATCTCTTGGGCGTGTGTCTGACCCTCCATCGCCACCGCCGCCACCGCGGTCCGGCCCTGCCGGGCCCCGGCACCCGCCAGCCCAGTCCCGGCGTACTCCAGCTGCTCCGGAGGCCGGGCGTCGGCGTGAGGGGCGGGCGGAGGCGGGGCGGCGGCCTGGTGGTGGCCCGGCTCCAGGTCCGGCGTGCCCAGTCCGTAGAGCGCCCGCTGATATTCGGAGGTCGGCTGGTACCAGTCCTCGCCCTGGATGGCGGCGGAGATGGCCGCGCCCATGAACGGACTCACCGCGTCGGCCTGCATCTGGGCGATGTTCCGGATGCCCTCGGCACCCTTGCGGGTGGGGATGTAGGTCCACGGGTAGTCCCGGCAGAAGCCGACAAGCATGCCGAGTTCGGGCAGGCTGATCTTGACGGTGCCCTCGCCCTGGGGGATGTGGGCCGGGCGGAACCTGATGCCGTACCAGGGGGCCGTGACGCACTGTCCGACGGTGTTGAGAGGGAACGAGCCGCCGCCCGTCGGCTTGCCCGTCTTGGGGTTCACCCCGCGCTTGCCCCGGGTGTCGGCCCACCAGTCCGACGGGAGGTTCAGCGCGGCCGCGACGGTCACCGTCGGCAGGGCCGGGCGCCCCTGGTAGGGCTCGATCCGCCAGCTGAGCTCCGGTGCCCACTCCGGCAGGTGGCCGGTCTGCCTGAGGATGTGCGCCCACATCTCGCGGGCCGCCGCCTCGCCGTCCACGTGATCCGCGTAGCGGGGAAACTCGCTACGGGTGGCGACCATCCACGCGCGCTCGCGGTGTGTGGCGGCGCCGAAGTCGGCGGCGTCCTCGATCTGCCATGAGCACCAGGCCCAACCGAGCCCCTCCGCGCTGGTGAGCTCGGACTGGATGGCCTCGGCCAGGGCCGGGGTCTGCCGCAGCAGGTTCGCGCTCTGCTCCATGGTGATGGACCGCAGCGGAGCGCCGATCTGCACGAGACACATCGGCCAGATCAGCATCTCGGCCATGAGCGCGGTGCGCTCGTCGGAAACCGAGCTCGCCGCCCACTCCCGGAACTCGGCAGGGGTCATGCACGGAGGCAGGTGCCCGCCGCCGCAGAACTCGCCCCAGCCGTCGGCGTCAGGGTGATCCTCCATACCGTCCAGGACGTCGCCGAAGTAGCCGTGCGGGCCGCCGTAGAGGCTGCACAGGTCGTCAACCTCCAAGAACCCAAACGCTTCGGAGGCCTGCCACATGATCGACTGGAGCTCGGAGACCTCCTCCGCGTTCCACCCGGCACGCTTGCCCGCGCTGGACAGGGTCTGGCACGGCGGGGAGCCATGGAACCGGTGCACGCTGCGCAGGACGGGATGCCGCGGGTCGAGTGTGCGGATGTCCGTCTCGACCACCCAGTGACCGGCTGCCCGGGCGGTCGCCGCGGCGTCGCGGTTGGACTCGATCAGCACCCAGTCGCCGGCGCCGTCCACCAGCCCTCGACCGGCGGACATGCCGCCCGGACCTCCGAACGCCTCGACGCCGCGCTCCGGCTCGCCCGCGGCCCACGGCCGGGCCCAGTGCGGCGGGTAGGGGGCCGCGAAGTCGGTGCAGGCCCGGCAGTCCGCGCACGAGCTGCCGGAGTTGCAGGCGATGCAGTCGAGACAGGTCCAGCCGTCCCACTCCAGCACCGCCGGGCGGAACCCGGCGGCATAGGGGCGGCCGTATCCGTCCGTCGCCGTGCCGTGCGCGGGGATGTCCGCCGACAGGTCGGCACGGCCGTGGGAGATCTTCGACATGGTGACGTCTTTCCGTGCGGGAACGAGAGGTTCGATGCCTTCCGGGAGCCACCCGACATGACAGTAAAAAGACTACCATGAATAGAGCATCAATTGGGGTGGTGGTCGCCCCCCTCCATCGGCCCGCGCGCAGCGCCACCGACGCTTGCCGCAGGAAGGACCACGCCGCCGGCCGACCGCACCCACCCCACCTTCCGCAGATCGCCCGCGGCCTCGAACTCCCGGAACATCTGCGCACATTCGCTCTCCGGCATCCCGAACACCGCGAACTCCGCCGCGATCCCACGCGCCTTCTCCGCCGCCCGCGCCACCTCCTCCCGGGCCCGGCGAAGACGCCCCCAGGCCCACATCGCCTCCAGCCGCAGCGCCCGAGCATGCAGCTCGGCCAGCGGGCCCACCAGCTCGCCGCCGGCCAGGAGCTCGGCCACCTGTGGCCCCAGAACCTCCCGCGCCCGCCGCCCCGACGCGGCCCCCGTCGGCGCCAGGGTCTTGTCCCACTCCAGCGCCCACACCCCCGCCCGCGACCGGGTGAACAGGAACTTCAACCGCAGCGACACCCGGTACACCACGTGCACCTCCACGCTGACGGTCATGCGCTCCCACTGCTCCAGGTCGGGCGGGACCTGGATCACCGCCGTGGCGCCGCGCCATGGAAGGCGCCTGGTGATCTCGTCGTTCATGGACTTCTCGCTCTCGTTCTGGTTCCTGCTCGGGATGCTGCCGACGCCCGCGGCGCCGTGCGGTGAGTGTTCAGCCGGGCGGCCGGGGACCCGAGCTCGCGACGGGCCCCCGGAACGGCGGTCAGAGCAGCGTCGGCTCAGCCTCGGCGACGACCGGCCTGGGGCGGCTGACCGCCAGCGGACGTCCGACCGGAGCGGCGTTCCCCGTCCCCTCCACTGGCGCAGGAGCGGACACCGGCGGCGACGCGCGGCGCCCGCGCGGTGAAGTCGCAGAACACCATCTCGGTCGCGGGGGAAACGCCACGCCACTGATCCCGCACACCGGAGGTGTCCACGGAGATGCTCATCTCCAGCCGCAGCCCCGTGTCCCGCTCGAACCGCTCGTACTCCGCGCTGCGCTCCTCCCGGTAGCCGCCACGCTGGCCGCTGAACCGAAACGGGGCCGACTCCTGCGGGACGAGGAATACCCCCCACCGGGCCAACTCGGCGGCGACGGCGAGGGCGTGATACTCGAATCGGCGGCTGCGCACCCCCGGGCCGTCCCCGGTGCGCTCGACGAACCCGTACGGCGGGTTGCTGATCGCCATGTCGAACCGGCCCAGGTCCTCGGGCAGGTCGAAGATGTCGGCGCAGACCCACCGGGCCTCGGGGAGCACCCTGCGGCCAACCTTGACGTAAGCCGGGTTGCGCTCCACACAGACCATCTCGCGCTCCGGCGCGCCCAGGTCGTTGATGCAGTGCCAGGCCAGGCGGCCGATGCCCGCGCACAGGTCCAGCACCCGCTGGACCTCCGGTCCGGCTGCCTCCAGGGCGAAGGCGTCGGCCAGGTCCGGCGGGGCGAAGAACGCGCCCTCCAAGCCGTTGGCCGAAGTGGACGACTCCTGCCAGTTGTCCAGTACGAACTCCCGCTCCGAGTGCGTGAGCGGCCGGTCGAGGTCGACCAGGGCCTGCGCCTTCCGGTGCAGCTTCGCCATGTCCTTGGACAGGTGCGGCATAGTGGGGTCCTTCCGTGTGGGGTGAGAGGTTCGATTGCCTTCCGGGAGCCACCCGGCCTGATAAAGAAAAGATTACCATGAATAGTGCATTCATGGGGCGAGGTTGGTCACCTTCCGTGGACGCTGGCCCAGGTCGGCGCCCGGGGTCGCGTGGCTCAGACCCGATCGGACATCGCCGGGACCTGTCCCCGGGCTCCCCTGGGGATCACCTGCACGGGCAGGGGCAGCCCGTAGTGCTCCGCCAGCGCCGTGACCGCTTCCAGTCCACCGGCCACGGGTTCCGGGGCCGTGCGGTCCAAGTGGTCGGTCACCTCGTAGAGCCCCTGGGGGAAGTGCCCGAGGTAGCGCAGCGTGCCCCGCAGGCCGGGATGCTCGGGGAACTCGACCGAACTCGTGTAGGCGGCCGGGGCGCCGACGCGGCGGACGACGGCGACGGTACGCGGCCCGGCGGCGGGCTCGGCGGAAGCGTCCTGCTCCTCCGTCTCCTCGCGGCTGTCGCCGTCGGCCCGCTCGGCCGATGTCCGTGCAGTGGCCGGGAAGGGCAGCGCTTCGGCGACGTGGTCCTGTGCGGTGCGGTGGAGGGTCTGCATCGGTTGTTCCTTTGCGATCGGGGGTGATGGTCTGTGGGCTGATGGGCCGGGCCGCGGCTGGCGGCGCGGCCCGGGCACGCGGTTGCCGTCGTGCTCGGCGGGCTCATTCGGGGGCTTTGGCCGGGGGGAGGCGCAGCAAGGCGAGGATGGCGCGGGCCAGGGGCACGGACACGGAGTTGATCTTGAGGTTGGCCGACTTCCCTCCGGCGTTGACGTGCACGGTCCCGGAGGCGTGGGCGCGCTCGGGGCAGTGGTAAGTATCGGAGTGGAACGAGCCGGCGCTCTGCTCCTGGTCCCACTGGTAGGGGTGCAGGGCGGGCAGGGCGGCCACCAGCGAGCGCATCGCCTCCTTCCGCGCCGCACGCCGTCGCTGATCCGAGGCGACGTCGGCCTGCATCCCCGGCAGCGCCGCGGCGTAGTCCGGCAGCAGTCGCCGGCGGATGTCCCGGGCAAGGTCGTCCGGGGCCCGGCCGGCGGAGACGCCGATCGAGTAGACCGCGTCTCCGGTCCAGCCCTGCGGGTTGATGCCGCGGACCGTCAGCCGGCCGCGGTTCGCGTCGGTCGAGCTCTTATGCTCCAGGCGCAGCGCCAGGCCGGTCGGGTGGTACAGCGTGACGGCGCCGTAGACCCACCGGTCCACCTGGTGCCACCAGCCGGGCTCCATCGTCTCGGCGGTATCGAGCGCCGCGGCGACGTCGCGGCCCAGCTCCTCGAACCGGCGGTCGAGTTCCGCCTGCTCGGCGTCGGTCATCGGGTTCTCGCTCTCTGCACGATGTGGCGGCGGCCGGGCCTTCGCGGCCGGCCGCCGCCGGAGGGCTTCCGGGGGGTTGCCGCGGCGAGGATCCTCGAAGCTGCGGTCGAGTCCCCGCTTGGTCGTCGGTGACCGCCCTGTGTGGAGCGGTGGCCGGGCCGGGGCCCGGCCACCGGGGTCAGGCGCCGGGCCGCGGCGTGGGCGGGACGGACACGGCCTCGCCCACCGGCCTGGTGGTGCCAGCGGCCTCAAGGGCGCTCCCGTAGGCCGCCAGTCGGGCCCGGTCGCCGGCGGTCAGCCGGTTGGCGCCCAGGCGGCGCAGCGCGAATCCGCCATCCCGGGCGGCGGCCTGGCGGACGTTGGGCAGGCGCTCGGCGGCCCGCCGGGCGTCCTCCATCCGCTCGCCGACGGTGCGGCCGAGCACCTGGTCGTGCTTGTCGAGGATCAGCCAGGCGTCAGTCGGCGCGCCGTTCTCGGCGGCCTCGGCGATCCGGGGGTCCGCCTCGGTGATCTCCAGTCGCTGCGGGTCGGCGACGGTGATTTCCCAGAGCTGCCGCTCGGGGTCGACCACCAGGATGCGGGGGTGGCCGGAGTCCTCGTCCCAGCCGGTCACCAGGGCGATCGCGCGGCCTTGCTCGGTGCCGTGGAGCCAGGCCAGAGCGTTGGGCTCGATCGGGACGCCGTTGCGGTCCAGTACGGGCTGGTCAGGGGTGGTGCCATTGGTGGGATTACTCACGGGCTCATCTCCTGTCGAGAGGTTCGATGCCTTCCGGGTGCCACCCGGCCTGACAAGAAAAAAACTACCATGAACGATGCATCATTAGTAGTGGTTCGGCGCCTTGAGGCCCACCCGGGGGCCTGGTGCGGGTTCAGTAGGAGGCGGATCCGAAGAACAGCCAACCCCGGTGCTCCGTCGGCCCTCCCCGGAGGGTGACGTCGAATTCGCCGGAGCGGATGCGGCTGGTGCGCGGGCAGCGCTCGAAGACGCCGCAGGTGCGGCGCTCGACCGACTCGCCCGGCAGCAGCTGGCCGTTCTCGGCGAGGATGGCGGCCGCCGCCTCCTCCGGCGTCGCGTAGCCCTGCGTGCTCTGCGGGACGGTCACCCTGACGTGTCGCTGGTCGGACAGGACGGGGATGGCGCCGGCGGGCCCCCACTTGTCCTGTACTGGGTGCTCGTCGGCCCGCATGATCCGCTCGGCCAGGGCCTCGGCGTCGTCCATGGACAAAGCGGTGTCGCTGATGATCTGGTACTCGTCCTTCTCCGCGATCGTGCCGGTGTCGCCTCGGTGGCCGTACTCGTACTGGGCGTTCTCGACGGCGTCCCGGAACGCCTGCGAGACGTCGGTGCCGTCCTGGTAGGCGGTGAAGTCCAGGGCTCCCATGGGTGCTCCTTGCGGTGTGTTTGGTCGTACGTGAGGGGGATTGAGGGGGGTGGTGCGGGGCCGCCGCCGGGCGGTGCGGCGGACCCGGGTCGGGTCAGCGTCGGGTGGCCGCCGGGCCCGCCTCGCTGCGGGCGTAGGAGAACGGGCCGGACGGCCAGATGGCCGTGACCTGCTGGCTGAGCAGAAGGTCCATGAGGTCGGGGTCGGGCTGGCCGGGGAGTAGCAGCGCGCGGCGCGGGGTCGGCGCGAAGAACCGCGACTGGTCATTGAGCCTGCCCAGGGCCTCCCAGACGCCAGGCCGGGCGCAGCTGGCCAGGGTGACGACCAGTTCCTCGCGGGTGCGGTCGAACAGTTCTACCTGCATCTCGGAGAGGCTGTGGCCGGTGGCGATCCGGTACCCGGCGGTCTCGCAGCGGTCCGACAGGCGCAGGAAGCCCTCGTAGCGCGCCAGCATCTCGGCGGCGGCCTGCTGCGCGGGTGCGAGGCGCTGGCCGGGTAGGGCGCTGCGGATGCCGGGGGCGGTCCGCGTGACCTGGCGCTCCGTCACGGCCGCCGCCTGGTCCGGCAGGCCGCGCGGCGGGCCGCTGAGGGGCCGCAGCCGGAACACGAGGGCCTGGCGCACCTCCAGCGGCCGGCGCGGGTCCCCGGGGGACTCGACCTGCGCGAAAGGCATGCGGCTGTCGAGCCGGTAGTCGCCGATGTACTCGACCGGGCCGAAGGCCGGTTGGAGGAACAGCCGCAGGGCGCGGCCCTCGGCTTCGTGCCGCAGCAGGGCGCCGTTGCCCTGGTTGAGCTTCTGGTCCGTTCCGTCGACCCCGCCCTCACCCCCGAAGTGCACGTGTTCGCCCGTCCAGCCGTCGAACCGGCTCGCGGCGGTGGAGGTGCTGAACAGCAGGATGTTCGGACTCGTCCGGGAAGGGCTGATGCGCGGGTGGATGCGGCCGCCGAAGCGGTCGTGCAGCTCGGAGCGCTCGATGCGGTCGCCGGGAATGAGGTGCCAGTCCATGCGGACGTCTCCTTGGGGGTGTTGGGGTGCTGCCGGGACGGGGCCGCGTCCGGGCGGCCTGAGCCTTCGGCCCAGGCCGCCCGGGAGCCGCCCGATGCGACAAGGGAAAGGCTACCATGAAGAAGGCATCAAATGTGGGTCATGGGCCCCGCCACAAGCTGCTTCGGGGCCCACGATGACCCGTCCGCCTGCTGTCGGGCAGTCATGCGGCAGCGAGTGCGGCTCGTTGCCGGGCCCGGGCGTTCTTCGCCCTCAGCTGCTCGTCGCGCTGGCGCTGGAGCTCGCCGAACGAGGCGCCGAACTTCTTGGCGGTGCCTCGGTTCGCCGGGATCCCGACCCGCTGGTCACCGAGCACCGCCAGCAGGTCAGAGGCGCTCTGGTCGCTGTATCCGGCGGACTCTAGAGCCTCGACGGTCGGGAAGACGTCGGCATGCCGCATGTGCTCGCGGTCCACCAGGTGGTCCTCCTTGCCGCCCAGGCTCGCGCACCACAGGAAGTTCGCCGGCTGGTCCGGCTTCACCAGCCGCAGGAACCGGGAGATGGCCTTGGTGTAGCAGTAGAACCGCACGTGCGGGGCGGACCTGGCGATCCGCAGCCAGCTGAGCAAGTAGGCGTCGGACCAGAAGTCGCCGGCGTCGTGGATGCGGACCCAGACGTTGGGGCCCTGGTAGCGGCGCCCGCGCAGCTCCGCCTTCATCCGGCGCTCCCACTCCTGCGGCTCGCCCAGGACGAGTTCGAGGTTGCGCACATGTGCGGCCAGGACGTTGGGGAGTCGGCGGTAGGAGCTTCCGGGGGCGACCGCGTAGCAGAGGGGGCCGCCGCAGACCCCGGCCTGGGGGCAGGTGTTGAAGAACTTCCCGCTGGTCAGCTGCACGACCCATGCCGGGAGCGTCCACGTGAAGACACGGGGCTGATCGGGTTCGCCGGTGCGGCGGCAGACGTCGGTGTTGTTGTTCGACAGCAACTTGTCGGGCCAGGCCAGTTGGCTCGGCGGGTCGATTTCCAGGCCGGGGATGGGCAGGGGGGTGGACATGAGGGGCTCCGGAGGGGTCTTGGCGCGGGGGTGACGGGCCCGGCGGCGCGGGAAGGTGCGGCGATGCTCCGGGCTTCGGCGGCTGGAGCTGCGGTCCGGGCGGGGCCGGATCGGGGGAGCAGGGAGGGGCCGCCCGAACCAGTGCGTGGCTGGTGAGGGCGGCCCCGTCCGATCAGCCCAGGTATCGGTAGCCGGTGATCTTCCAGGAGACGCGCAGCACCTCCTTGAGCTGCTCACTCGCGTCGTACCACTCGCCTTCACTCGCCTGGTGCACGGCCGCGTTCAGGAGGCCGGCCAGGTACTGAGCGTCGCGGGCCTCCGGGTTGGGCAGGCTGATGCAGGTCGGCGGCAGGCTGTTCCAAACGGCCATCAGCTTCCCGGCCGGGGACTGCGGGTGCGGGTCCTCGCCCACCGGCCACGGTTCGGGAACGGGTTCCACCTCGGCTTCCCTCAGCTGCGCACCGGCCCCGTGCCGTGCGACGTCGAGGATCTCGGCGACGGTTTCGAGGGCGGCGGGGAAGAGGCGGCGGTACTCGGCCTCGCGGTTGGACCACGGCCACGGGTCTCGGAAAGTGGGCATGGCGGTTCCTCCGTGCTGACGGTTCGACTGCCGCCGGGAGCCACCCGGCCTGACAGGAAAAAGAATACCATGAAAAGTGCACTCAAAGAGTGTGCTCAAGCTAGTTGTCCAACCGCATCCGGTACTCCTGCGTCAGCGCCCCGCCGCCTTCCTCGAACCGTTCGGCCGCGCGCACCGCCCACCGGATGGCGTGCTCCGCGTTCCCGCGGTCGTACCGCCACGAATCCCAGTGCCGGGTCTGCGGGTCCGTCACGATCCGCAGCAGCTCCCCTGCCAGGGCCGCCACCTCGCGCATATCCGCCGCCGGATCGGCACTGCACCCGCCCTCGACCGCCGCCAGTAGCTCCAACGCACGACGGGCCGGCTCCGCGCAGCCTTCTTCCGCGCGCGACAGCGACGACAACTCGTCGGAGACGTTCAACAGGCGGCGCTGCGAGTACTCCTCCGGGTACAGGACCCGGAACGGCGCCGGCGGCAGAGCCGCCAGCGTGCCCGGGCCGGGCGGCACGGGAGTGTCCTTGCTCGGTAGCTGGTGGGGAAGGGGTGGGCGCCGCCGTTGGGCGGCGCCCGGTGGTGGTCAGGCCGGGAACCCGGTGGCCCGCCACGCGTCGCGCAGCGCCCGCTTGGTGAAGATCGTCGCCGCCAGCCACGCGCCCTGGCTACCGGCCCATACGGCCTGGTTCAGCAGGCTCACCAGGCGTTCGGCGGCACGGAGTTCCACGCTGGGCTGCCCGGGGCAGGTGTCCGCGAGGGCGCGCAGGTTGCGGTACAGCTCGATCCACTGCCCCGCAGGGGACTGCGGGTCCGGTGCCTTGCCGTGCGGCCAGGGCGCCGGGGAAGCCTCGACTCCGGCGTCGCGCAGCCGGTGCGCCCAGCCTGGTACGGCGGCGTCGACGAGCTCCGACGCGATGTGCACGGCTGCGGGCAACAGAAGGCGGTACTCGGTCTCGTGGTCGGCGTGCGGCCGGGGAATGATGGCGGTGCTCGTCATCGGTCGTCCTCTTTCGCTGGGTTCGATTGCCTTCCGGGAGCCGCCTGGCCTGACAAGATAAAGACTACCATGGATAGCGCATCAAAGGAGCTTGTGGACCTCGGTCCTTGGCTGCTGCTGGTGTCGGTTCCGATCGGCGACCCTGCGTCAACCGGGCCGGTGCTGCGGATGGTGCGGCGGGGCCGCGGTCGTGCCGCGACCCCACTGTGGGCGGTCACGCCCGGGTGAACGCCTTCCCTTCCGCGTCGATCCCGTGGGAGTCGCCCTCGTCGTCGCGCTCCGCGTGGGCGAGCAGCAAGCCGTCGGCGGTCGACGGCCGCCCGTAGGCCCGAAGGAAGTCGCAGAACACCTCGGCTTCCGAGCAGGTCAGTCCGGCCGAGCTGTTGCTCACGTCGTGCAGCAGGTATCCGTCGCCGATGGCGTCGGCGAGCTCCTGGGCGGCGCCGACCTGGGCGGCGGTAATGATGGTGTGGTCGGTGCCCCCGCAGTGAGGGCAGTGGAACGGCTCGGTCGGGCCGTCGACGGCGACGACGGCGCAGCACTGGGTGCAGTAAGCGGCAGCGGCAGCCACGGGCGCGCACCTTTCATGGTGATCGGAGGGTGTTCCGGCAGGGGTGCCCGCAAAGCCTGGGCCTTCCGGAAGCGAACCGCCTGCCATGGAAAAGATTACCATGAAAAGTGCATCAAATGGGGTGTGCCCCTGCACCCCCACCCTCGACCACCGCCGGTCCGTCAGGTCAGCACCGGGGCGGACGACTCGGACCGCCCAGGCCCCCCGACCAGCTCCCCCAGCCGCGCCTCGGCCCCCTCCCGGGTCTCCTGCGCCATGACGGCTAGGACGTCGCCCACGGTCGGCCTGATCCGCCCGCCGCGCGGCCCGGACCGCCCGTCGGCCCACCGCGCCGCGCCGTGCTGCTTCTTGACGGCGTACTGCCCCCGCTCGGGAAGCCAGATCAGTTCGAACACCCACCGCCCGACGTCAGTCGTGCCACTGATCCTCACCACCAGCATCCGGCCGTCCGTGCCGGTGCGGCAGGTCATCCGCCACCCGCCCTCGGCCGCCGCCGCCCAGAGTTCACCGACCGACCGCGGAACCGGGTGCACCGGGCCCCACTGCCCGTGCGCGTCGATCGGCGCAGCCGTACCGGCCGCGGCCTTCCTGCGGGCCTGGCGGCGGGCCAGGGCGGCGTCCGCCACGGCCTGGGCCCGCTCCCGGCGCTGCCGCTCCGCAGCCTCCCGTGCCCAGCGCTCGTCGAGCCGCTGGAGGGCCTCCCGCGCCTGCCGATCCCGGTCCCGCTCCGCCTCGCCGGCCTCGGCAGGGGACAGCCGGCCCCCCGCAACCTCGCGCTCGACCAGCCCAACCGGGCCGCTCACCCGGAAACGGCCCTTGCCGAGGTAGGCAACGACGCGACCCGCGTACCGGACCACGCCGTCCTCGTCCGCCGCCGGCTGCACCCACACCTGGTCACCCCGGGAGAACCGGCCGCGACCGTCCTCCGCGTGGCCGTCCGCCTCGGCGGCCAGCCGCGCCAGGAAGTCCCGCCGCGCCCACTCCGCCGCCTTCTCACCCTCCCCCGCCCGCCGCGCCGCCTGGTAGACCTCCTCCCCGGCCCGGTGCCGGGCGATGCGCTCGGCCTTCAGCTGCTCCCGGACGGCGGCGTGCCGGGCCCGGCGCTCCCGGAGCGCGTGGTCGACCAGCAGCAGCCGCCGAACCTGCCGCGCCTCCTCCACCGCCCCGGCCGCCGCCCACCGCTCCAGGACCGCGAAATCCCGCAGCACGTCCAGCGACAGCCACGCGTCCCACCCGCGCCCGACCAGCGCCGACCACACCCTCACCGCCACCTGGTGACCCTCACCACTGCGCCGCCAGGCACCGGGCGCGTACAGCTCCTCACCGCGCCGCGACTCCTGCGCCAGCGTCAGCGCCCGCTCCTGCTGCGCCTGGTCGCCGCCGGCCAGCAGCAGCGCGGCGGCGGCCGCGCCCAGCGCGTACACCGCCCGGTTGGTGTCCTTCTCCAGCGCACCGTACGCGCCGAGCTCGGCGCGCGGGTCCCCGCCCGGCCGGGAGGCATCCCAGCCCTGGAGGTAGGTCATGCCGGGGCGCCGGTTCTCCTCCCACCACTCGGCGAACCGGCGGGCGGGCACCTCGTAGGCCTCGATGACGGACAGCGCGAACTCCTCGGCGGTGCCGTCCGGGTGCTCGGACCGCCAGGCGGCCTCCTCGGCCTCGTCGGCGGTCAGCTGCGCGGCGACGTACGGGGCGCACAGCGCCTCCGCCTCCGCGCCGAGCGCCGCGTCCCGGGCCTGCCGGGCGGCTTCCTCGCACACCTCGGCCAGGGGCCGGGCGTCCTCGGCCAGGGCGAACGTGCGGCGGGCCCGTCCGGTCCCGGCCTGCGCGGCCTGCTCGGCCAGGAACCGGGCGCTCTTCTCGGCCTCACTGGCACGGCCGGCCAGCGCCGTGACGGATTCGAGGGCGGCGTTCGCCCACGCCTCGCCGGCGGCCTGCGCCTCCTGGAGCCGGCGGTGGACGTCCCGCACCTCGTCCGCGTGCCGGGCCGCGGCCTGGTGCTGGGCGGTGGCGTCGGCGCTCCACTGCTCGGCGCTGCGGCCGTGGTGGGTGACACCGTCCGCCTCCTTGTCGGCGTCGACCAGCGCCGGAGCGTAGCGGCCGAGCAGATCGCCGACCTCCGACCAGGCGGAGCGGATCGGGATCGGGTTGCCGTCGCGGGTCTCGGTGGCGTGGGACCAGCGGAAGGCGCCCAAGCGGTCCGCCGTCCAGTTGCAGGTGAGTTCGACGGACACGGTGCCGCGGCCGCTGACGACACGGGCAGCCAAGTGGACCGTGACCCGCTCGGCGCCGGGTTCGGTGCTGACCGTCCAGCCGGCAGCGGCGGCGCGCTCGGCCAGGCGGACGGCGTTGCGGGGAAGCGGGGCCGTGTCGGCGGGGGCAGGGTTCGGGATGGTCACGGTGGGGGCCTCTCTGGTGGGCGGTGGGCTGTGGTTCGACGCCCGGGCGGGCGGATGCCGGCCGCCCGGGCGTGGCCCTGGTGGGGGCCAAGGCGCCGTCAGCTGTCGGCGGGGCCGCAGTCGTCGGGCGTGATGTCCGCCGCCCCGTACAGGGCAGCGCACAGCACGGCAGCCGGATCCCTGCGGCCAGTGTCGGGGCTGGGAGGACCGGCCGGGGCGCGGAAGCGAGTCGGTGGGCGGTTGCCCGGGTCGCGTATCCGGCCCGGCCGGTCCGGGCCCCGCAGCGATCCCCGGGTGCCTCAGCCTTCGGCGGGCGAAGGAAGTGACCGGTTTCCCGGTCCTGACGGTATCCGGTGGTGCTGCGGGGCAGTCTGGATAGCGGCCTTACGGCCGGTCACGAGGGGCGGCTGGGAACTGCCGTCCTGGGGCTTCGTCAGCCCTCGCGGGAGAAGGCGACGACGACCACCGGCCTGCCGTCGTCGTGGCCGAACGAGACGGTCAGCTGCTCCTCGGTCTCGAACACCGGAAACCCGACAGGGCGGAAGGTGAAGTCGAAGGCCGCCGGGGCGCCGTTGCTGGAGCGCGTGGCGGCGAGGTAGGACGCACGCAGCAGGGCGGCCAGTCGACCCGCCTCCGCGTTCTCGTCGGGCCATTCCACACACTGCTCGTACACGTCCGCCGTCAGCGCCACCGGCCACTGGAAACGGGCCTTGTGCTGCGCCTCTGCGGGCACCCGGATCACGTTGCCGCCGGTGATGGCGTCGGCCACGGCAGTGGTGTCGATCGGGTCACCGAAGGCCGCGATCAGGTGCGCGTAGGTGATCTTGTCGGTCATGAGTTGCCTCTCGATACGGTTCGATTGCCTTCCGGGTGCCACCCGGCCTGACATAGAAAAGGATACCATGAAATGGCCACCAAAGTGGTCTGCGTCGCCTCTCCTTCCCTGGGGCGCCCGTCCGGGGCGCTGGGGTGTTGCGGGCCTCCGGCCGAGTCGGCGCCGCCCGTCCGCGCCCGGCGGCGATGCCTCGCCGGTGCTCTCCGCGTCGCCCCGGGCCGGACGCGACCCGGGGCGGGGCCGAAGGCTGAACGCTCGTCAGCCCAGCGAATCGGGACCGTAGAGGGAGCGGTGCACCCTTGCGGCAGCCTCGCTGAACCCGTGTTCGCCCAATCGGTGCCCGCAGTCGCAGGCGTCGTCGGCCCCGTAGCGGCAGCGGCACGGGTTGATGTCCGCGACGGGAAACATCTGGGTGCGAAGGTCGAATCCGAACGGGTCGTCGTAGGCCTGGTCGGCGATGACCTCGACGGCACAGTTGCGCCACGCCCGGCCGGCGAAGTACTGGCGTGGGTCCTCCCCGAACGAGACGTACAGGTCGTGCCACCATCCCTGGTCGATGCCGTCCCACTCGGCGGCGTCCGCGCGCCACCGGGCGCCGATGGCCGCCATGCGCCCGTCGGGCGCCAGCGTCACCAGGGCTTCGCCGGTCACGGTGGGGCGGATCTCGAATCCGCCGCCGGACTTCGCCATGGCGTAGTTGGTGTGGGGCTCGGCGGTCCGGGGCTGCATGTACGGCATGGTCGTCCTCCTGCTGGTGTGGGCGGTGGGGCCGGTTCGTGTGGGTGGCCGGGCGGTTGCCGGGCGGGGCCTGCCGGCGTCAGGGCGGGGCGGCCCTATCCGGGCCGCCCCGAGGGTTCGTCAGTCCTCGTGCGGGAACATGACGGTCAGCACCGGCTCGCCGTCATCGCCCGGACCTGCCGCCACGGTCAGCCGCACTTCCCGGTCGATGTCGGGGCTGTCGACCTCCGCGAAGGCGAAGACGAAGGGCACCGAGGTAAGGTCCTTCCCGCTCTTGGACGACCGGATGGCGAAGTTCGCCCTCCATAGCAGTGCGCGCAGGCGCGACGCCTCCATCGCCTCGTCACCGCCCCAGGTAACGCACCGGGCGTGAACCGCCGCCGTCAGTGCCATCGGCCACCCGAACCCGGCCTGGCGCTGCGCCGCCTCGGGTACCTCGACCAGGACGCCGTCCGCCATGGCCTGCGCGCGGGTGTAGATGTGGATCGGCTCGCCGAACAGCTCGACCATCGGGTCGCTGGCGGTCTTGTCGGTCATGGGTCTGCCTCTCTCGATGCGGTTCGATTGCCTTCCGGGAGCCACCCGGCCTGACAAGAAAAAGACTACCATGAATAGTGCATCAAAGGTAGGTCCGGCTCCGACGAATGGTGTGCTGCCCCGGGTGGTGGCTGGGGCGGTTCGGCTTCAGCTGGGTGTGCGCCAGTGCCGGGTGAGCCTGGCCTGGAGCTGTCGGGCGTGCGCGTCGGCCTCGCCGGCGAAAAGCCGCTCGTAGCCCTCGACGTCCAGGACCTCGGCCGCAATGGGCAGCGTCTCCCCGCTCGGCAGCCGCGCCAGCAGCCGGGCCACTAGGCACGCCGCGGACGGTGACAACGGGACCTGCACGCTCGATGCCGAGAGTGCTGCCAGCAGCTCGGCGTCGGTGGCCGGCCTGGTGTCCTGGCCGGTGGCCACGCGGTCCAGCACCTCCCGAACGTGGGCGCGGTACAGCCGCGGCACCTTCTCCAATGGCGGGGTGTGCTGCAACAGCAGGAAGGCACCCCAGATCGGCCCCCGCTCCGTCTCGCCGTGACGCTTGCGCGCCGCCGCGATCTCCGCCTCCACCAGCTCCCATGCGTCGGCGGTGTCGTCGACCGTGCGGGCCTTCGGATCCGCCATGGCTCCCAGGGTCCGGGTGAGCCAGACGGTGTCGACCAGATGGTCAGTCAAGGTTGCCCCCAAGGGTGATTGGACCTCCGGCCGGCGCGGTGCCGGCCGGAGGGGATACGGCCCCGGCCCGACGGCCGGGGCGGAGCCAGCTAGCGGCCGTCGGGACGACGCCACAGGCGCTCGTCAAGGCGCTTGGCGCTGCGGCGGCGCTGGCGCCGGATTCGGGCCCGCTTCTGGCCCCGCTGGCGCGGCCCGGGGCGGTCCTCGTCGGGCCCCCCTGGGCCAAGGCGGTAGTTCAGGACGGCCAAGGTTCCTCCTTGGTGTTCGAGTGGGTCCGGGGCGTACAGCCGCCCGCGTCTGCGGCGTCGGTCAGCGACGGCTGGTAGTAGCCCGTGCCGGTGTCCGTGATCCGTTGGTAGAAGTGGCCCGCCGGACCGTAGTAGCCGTGCCGGGCCCGGAAACCGCGGACGGCTGCGGCGGCCCGCTCGCTGACCGTGGTCAGGCAGTCAGCTGGGAGCACGTGCACCGCCGCGGACTCGTACTCGTCGCCGTCGTCCAGGTGCAGCAGGAACAGGGCGGTGTCGGGAAAGCCGCTGAGCGCGGGTTCGAAACCGACGACCATGCCGTCGGGGTGCCAGATCGCGGGCCTGCCGTCCTCGGTGCCGCGCCACCACTTCGGGCCCAGATGCTGCGCGACGTCGGCGGCCAGGCGGGCGAGCTCGAAGCGAGTGGTTGCGGGGTCGGGTGCGGGGTGCGGCTGGGCGACGATCACAGTTCCTCCTGGTCAACGCGGTCCGCTTGGCAGTGGGCCCGGGGCGCGGCCGCAGCTGCGCCCCGGATGACTCGTCAGTCCTGCCTGCCGCAGGCCTGTGACCGCACCCGCACGGCCGCCCTCTCCAGGATCCGCCACACGGCCAAGGGATCGCCGGCCTCGTCGAAGGGCAGGACTGCGGCCTTGCCACCGAACTCCCGGACCACCAGCGCTGCGGCGTCGACCAATTCGCGCTCGTTCGGCCCATCCGGGCGTGCGGGCAGGCAGGGCAGCAGCAGCGACCACCGGCCGTCGGGCTTACGCTCGGGCCGGAACCCCCACTGCTGGGCGAACGCCTCCCAGAAAGCCGCGGCCGCGGCCGCAGGGTGGCCGGCCAGCGGCTCCCGGTCGACGCGGGTTCCCGGATCCCGGCGCAGCTCGGTGACCCGGGCCGGCTGCTCCCACAGGAACGCGGGCTGCTCCGCGTCCGGCGGGCCGTTGACGGTCCACACCTCCGGACCGCCCGGCACTCCCGCCACGCGCAGCGGCAACTGCGCACCGGCCACGACCACGGTGGTGGCCTCGGGGGTACGGCGTATCCAGGCCTGACCGGCCCGGCAGACCTCGAAGCGATCGCCCGGGCTCCACGCCGGCGCCTGCGGGAAGGCGCCCGCGGGGAAGGTGATGCGGACCGCGACGGCGCCGGCGTTCTCGCCGCGGCGGGCGGGGTCCCAGGTGGCCAGGACGGTGGACATGACGGACTTCTCAAGGGTGCGCTTCACGGCGGGTTCTCCTTGGGGGCTGATCGGTGGTCGGTGGTGCCGAGCGCCGCCCGGGTGCCCGTGCGTGACGGGCACCCGGGCGGACACTCAGGCGCTCCTGTGGATGCGGCGGTTGGGCGGCTGGGCGCAGGTCCGGCAGCGCTTCACCATGCGGGACGTCCAGGGCGACCGCACGGTGACGGGGTCGGCGGGGTGCGGGAGCTCCTCGGCGGCGTCGCAGCCGGAGCAGCCGTCCTGCATGAGAACGCAGTCGTGGGCGCACAGCACACGTCCAGTGCTGGTCCCTGCCTCCGGCGGGGCGTCCGGGAAGTCGACGACCATGCACGTGGCGTTGTCCGTTCCGCCGAGACTGAGCGCCAGGCGCACCAGGTGCTCAGCGCACCCGGCCGGGTCCAGGCCGGCCAGCTCCGCGCCCAGGTCGCGCGCGGCATCCTCGATCGGCTCGTAGCAGCCATCGGAAGCGAGCAGCAGCCGCGTACCGGAGCGGTCGTGCACCGCCGTCCACTCCGGCTCCAACGCGGTCCCGGCGTCGCCGTGTCCGACACAGCGGGTGACAATGTTTCGGGCCCACGGCCACACCGTCTTGCCTCCGGCAGCCTCAATCTCACCCCGCACGTTGTGATCGGTGGTCAGCCGCTGAAGGTGGCCGTCCGGGGACAGGAGGTAGGCGCGGCAGTCACCGATCCAAGCGACACGGAGCAGCTGGTCGGGTCCCGTGACGGCGACGACGGCGCACGCTCCGGGCGCCTCGTCCTGCCATCCGGCCTGCGCCGTGATCTCGTCCTGTACCTGGGTGATGGCCTCATGCGGTTGCAGGGAGCGGGCGGTCAGGTCGGCCAGCCGCCGGGCCTGGGCGCGGGTCCAGGCCCGGACGGCGTCACTGGATCCGATGCCGTCCAGCAGGACGAACGCGCGGCCGCCGTCGCCGGTGGATCGGGTGGCGGTGGCGTCGCACTGGTGCGAACGGCTGCCGATGTGCTGAGCGGTGGCGTAGGTGGGCACGGGGGCTCTCCAAAGTGGGAGTGTTCGGATGGGTGGTGTCGGGCCTGCGGCGGGGCACCGGGCTGCCCGGTGCCTGGCAGTGCGCGGGGCCGCTGACGAGGCCGGAAGTGCGGGGGGTGGGGCCGCTCGGCCCCACCCCCCGGGCCGCTAGAGGGCGGCCAGCGCGGCCAGATCGGCCAAGGCGGTCTCAGAGGCGCCCAGAGCGGGCGTCTGGGCGGGCCTCATGGCGGCGGCGGCCTCGGGGCTCTCCCGGAACTCCAGGAAGGCGCGGAAGGCCTTGCGGACGTTCTCGGCGGTCGCGATCAACAGCCGCTCGACATCCTTCGACTCACCGCCCGCCCACTCGCCGATGTACGGGGCCACCTTCACCGTGGCGTCCACGCCGTAGAACGCGGCGACCATGTGGGCCACGGAGTCGGCCTCGGTCTCCATCTGCCCCCGGTGGCGGAAGTGCCCGCCCATGTCCTCGGTGTGCCCGCACGCCACGTGCCCGGCCACCTCGTGCGCCAGCGTCACGGCCGCCTGAGCGGGCGTCACCTTCTCGCTGATCATCACCGTCTTCGTGGACGGTCGCGCGTAGCCGCGCGCGAGTCCGGTGTCGCCGGTCTCCACGGTGTATCCGTGGTGGACGGCGTAGGCCTCAAGGGACCGCCACATCTCGGCAGGGGCCTCGCCCGGGGTGTCCGCTCCGAAGCGCTTCACCGGGGCGGGAAGGGCCGGGGTGATGAAGTACAGGCCGTCCTTGGGCTGCTGCCACACAGGCTCGGTCTGGCTGACGTCGAACACCGGAACCAGCTTGAACAGCGTGCGCTTCTTCTCGTTCCCGTCCTTGTCGGTGGCGACCTCGCCCGTCTCCTCGTCCTTCTTCTTGACGGTCATCGGGGCCCAGATCCGGATGGACTTCTCACCCTTGACGACCTGGCGGCCACGCTCCTGCCACTGCTTGTAGCTGCACACGGCCGAGGCCTGCGGGCACTGCATGAGGATCATGAACATGTTGTTCGCTGAGTAACGGCCGATCTCGGTCCCGGCGGCCTTGGCCACCTGCGCCAGCATGGCCGTCCAGCCCTCGGAGGTGACCAGGCTCATCACGGCGGCGGTCAGCTGCTGGTGCAGCTCTTCCGCCAGCTGCTCACGCTCGGCGGCTTTCGCGGCCTTCTCGGCGACGGTGAGGGAGGAACGGCGGGCGGTGCGCTTGCTGGCGGTGCGGGCCATGATCGGTCTCCTTACGACGTGACAGCGGTTCGATTGCCTTCCGGGAGCCACCCGGCCTGACAAGAGAAAGGCTACCATGAATAATGCATTCAAAGAAGGGGGTGCGTCCCGCCACCGTCAGCCACCGGCCGGCCGCCCTCACCGATAGGGCGCCGGCGGTCCCGGCGGCGCGCCCCTCCTCCACGCCGCGCCGGGCTGCTGCCGGGGGGCGCCGACCGGCGCGCCCCCGGCGGGACTCAGGCCAGCGTGACGGCCTTGCGGGGCCGCTTGGCGAACCCGTACGAAGCGTCCTTCGGGGACGGCTCCACGTCGGCGGTGAACTGCACCCGCTTGCCCTGGAGATCGCGGGCCGTCCCGGATCCGATCTCCCGCGTGAGGGCGCTCGGCACGGTGCTCCACACCCGCCACCCGTCGTCGTTGCGCACGAGCATCTTGTACCGGCCGCCGGACCCGAAATCCGCGTCTTCGTAGCGGGCGTGAACGATCTCCCCCGTGATCACCAGGGCCTTGCCGGTGGGCACCGGGGCGGCCGTGGCGGCCTCCTGGGCGCGCCGCTGCACGGCTTCGGCCCGGCGGCGGGCAAACTCCATGCACCGCCCAACCGCCGCCTCCTGGCGCTCGGTCAGGGGCCGCAGCTGTGCCACATGGCGCGCCATGTCGGCCACGAACTCATTGTCGTGCGGCCCCTCGGAGAGATAGGCCAGCAACTCCGCGCGACCCGGTGCGGCGGTGCTCCACGCCGCGAACTCCCTTTCGGCGCGCGACCGCGCGGCGGCCGCCTTCTTCGCCCGCTTCTCCTCCTCCTTGGCGATGCGGGCGCGGTAGGCGGCAACCGCCCGCTCCGTCTCCTCCCGGGTGGACTGCGCCCCGTACGACCTGCCGTGGTTCGCCCCGCCGCACGAGCACGAGCACGACGGCCCGACGGCGTTCATGCAACTGCCGTCGCAGGACTCGTCCCGGGTCACGGCGAACAGCCGCTCACCGCGCAGCGTGCGGCCGCACTCCGGGCACGGCGGGTTGGGCATCTCGGCCCGGACCGGGCGGGCGCACGGGGCGCAGCGCGCCAGGAAGTAGGAGGTGGGGCGGGCGTCGATGATCATGCCGGTCACGTGCGGATTCCTTCCGTGAGAGGGGTTCGATTGCCTTCCGGGAGCCACCCGGCCTGACAAGAGAAAGACTACCATGGAAAGTTCATTGAAGGTGTGAATCCACGTCTCAACTCGCCGGATTCGCCGCGATCACTTCCCGGATCCGCCGCACCGACGGCGCGTCATGAGCCCTCGGGACCTCGGGCGTCTGCGCCGTCCCCGACCCGAACAACCGCACCCGGCCGGGCGCAGCACCCCACGAACGCCACGTCCGCCGGTACTCCCACCGCAGTCGGCCCGCCGCCCCTCCTCGTCCCCGGCCCACCGCCCGACCTGGACCGTGTAGAACGGCGCCCCGTCGCTCGCCTGCCCCCACTGCTCCAACGCCAGCCACCCATGGGCCCGGGCGTGCTCCACCAGCCTCCGGCCGGCCTCGGGGGCCTCGTACCCGACGGGCGGTACGGCCAACAACTCCACCAACCGCGCCCGCGCCGTCTCCAACCGCTCCGCCTCCTCCGCGCTCCGCTCCCTGCGCCGCTGCAGCCGCCAGAACTCCGCGCGCACCGCCTCAAGCTCGTTGCCCATGCTGCGGCTCTCCGCTCTGCTGAGCGGCAGGGCGCAGCACGCCCCGCCGCTACTGGTGGTTGTCCGGGCCGGACTGGTTCCGGCCCCGGTCTGGCTCTCAGTCGTGCGAAGGCGGCGTCTGGCTCTGCTCGATGCTGTAGCTGCCCCCGAGAGGGATCACGACCTCCCGGATGAAGGCGCTGGCGGCCTCCTCGCCCTCGACGGCTTCGACGGTCCGGCCCTGGTCGGACGTGATGGTGTAGAACACGGCGGCTCCTTCTGATGAGCGGCGGGGCGCAGCACGCACCCCACCCCTACTCGCTGCTCACCGGGGGACTCCCCTGGCGTGGCACACCTGCTCCCGGTGTCCGCGCCCCGACTTCCCGCCCGGGGCGCGGCACGCCTGCTATCCGACCGGGTACGCCTCGATGACCGCCATGACCTGCGCCAAGTCCGGCGCCTGGTGAACCTCCGGCTCCTCCGGCGTCCACGCCGCGCCCGACCCGCACAACACCAGTTCCTGCCCGCGCGGCACGAACAGCGAAGACCACATCCGCCGGTACTCCCACCGCAGTCCGGCCCGCCGCCCCTCATCGTCCACGGCGGGCCGACCGACCGTCACCACGTAGTGCGGCCAACCATCCTCAACGGTCCACATCTCCAGCGCGAACCACCCGTGCGCGCGGGCGTGCTCCACCAGCCTCCGGCCGACCGTGGGCACCTCGTACCCGGCCGGGGCCTCCGGGATCATCCCCAGGTACTGGACCCGCTGCGCCTCGACCCGCGCCACCTGGGCGGCGCGCTGCGCCCGTGTGCTCAGCCACGTCCGCGCCCACGCCTTGACGGCCTTCATCATCGAACCCAACTTCCTTGCCTCTCTCGATCGGTGGGGCGCAGCGCTGCTGCGCCCGTTGTTTTGGGGCGGGGGCTACGCCCTCGCGCTCGGCCTGACGGCCGAGGGCGGCCCCCGGGCGGGGCTGGGGCAGGCGGCCGGGCGGGGCGGCTGGCGCCGCCACCATGGCCCGGCGCTGCGCGCCTCCTTGGCCCCCTGGAGGGCCCGGGGGCGGGGGCGAAGGTGTCCCCGCCCCCGGGCGCTCGGTCAGCCGCTGAAAGCCAGAACGGGGGTCTCCTGGACCGGGAACAGCGCGGGGGCGTTGGCCTCGACCTGGGCCACCTCGGCCACGGGTGCGGGGGCGGCCTTCTTCTTCCGGGCGAACACCGCGTCGGGGGCGGTGAGCATGACCGCCCGGCCCGGGACGAACGTCCACCCGGCGGCCCGGAAGGCGTTCATCACGTGGGCGAGAGCCTGGGTCCGGCGCTTGGTGGTGAGGTTGTCGCGGGTGACGACCATGACCCCGTCGATGGTGTAAGAGAACTCGACGGCGGCCACGTGGGTCTCCGGGATGTCGTTCTCGATGATAGCGGCGGCGGCAGCGACAACGGCGGTGATGTTCTTCTTCATGGGAATTTCTCCGATTCTCGGATCTAGATTTCAGGGGTTTTTGAGAATGCCGGGGGGGGGGGGCGGTTTCGCCCGCCCCCCGGCGGGGGCCTGTCAGGCGGCGGTCAGAGCCAGAAGCGAGGCGCGGACGGCGCGGTACGCGGGCTTGCGCGGCGCGTACGCCTCGGCGATCTCGCGGACCTCGGCCTTGGTGAACCGGGTGGTGGGCCGCTCGCCCTCGGCCGGGCCCTCGATGGTCCGGGTGGTAGTGCCCGGGGTCCCCGTGATCTTGAGGTTCTTCGCCACGGTGCGCATGCTGTTCGCGCACCCCTCGGCGGTCCGGCGGTCCATACCGCACGCGGCCAGCGTGTAGGTGGCGAGGGAGCGGGGGCGGTGGCCGAAGGTCTTGGCCAGCTGACCGGCGCGGCGGCGGTTGCGCTTGATCCCTGCGGCCTTGCGGGCACTGCGGTTCATGCTGTCCTCCATGCTCATAGGGGGTTCGATTGCCTTCCGGGAGCCACCCGGCCTGGCAAGAGAAAGACTACCATGAAGAGTGCATCGATGTGAAGCGGGGTCCGCTCGGAGTGTCGGCGGCGGCTCGGCCCCGGGACTCCTGATGTGACTCCCGCTGTAGCTCCTCCTGTGACTCCTGCTGTAGCTCCTGATGCCAGCACCCCGGCTCGGGAGGGGAGGGGGTATCTGTGCAGTTCAGGGGGCCAACCAAGGTTCCTGGTAAGTCTGACAACCCTCTCTGTGCGCCCCTCTCTCTTCCCTGTTGGTGTGGTGGGTGGGTGTGGGTGGGTGGCGGTTGGTGGCGTCGTGCGGGTTGTGGTGGTGCTGCGCTGGCTGTTGGTGGGCCTTCGGCCGGGGCGTGCGGCGGGTGGGGCTGGTGGTGGGCGGCGGCGGTCGGGCGGGGGCCTGCCGGGCCGGGGTGTGGTGGTGCTGGCGGGGTGGTTGGTGGGTCCGGCGATCGGCCTCCGGCCGGGGTGTTCGGCGGGGTGGTCCCGGCTTGCGGTCGGGCCGGTGGCCCGGTGCTGGTGGTGGGTCCGGCCATCGGCCGGGGCTGCCGGTGGGGTGGTGGTGGGTCCGGCCACCGGTCGGGCCCGCCGGGGTGGCGGGGTGGTGGGTGTCCCGGTCCGGGCTGGGCTCGGGTGTGCGGCCCGTGCTGCGCCTGGTGTCGTAGGTGCTGTGTGCGGGTGTGTGGGGGTGGTTGGGCTGTGCCTTGTGGTGGTGGTTGTGGGGGGTTGGGCGGGGTTGTGGGCGTGGTTGGTGGTGTGGGGGTGTTGTGGGGTGGCTGGTGGGGGTGTGTGGGGCTGTGGTGGGGGTGGACGCCGGCTTGGGGGTGGTGGGTGGTTGGGGTGGTGGTGGGGGAGGGGTTCCGGGCCACCGGCCCGGGGTGCTGTGCGGCTGTCTCGCCGGTGGTGTTTCCGGGGTGTTCGGGAGGGGTTTTCCGGTGGTGTCCGCTGCTCTTTTCTCCGGATTTTCCGGGCCGGTGGGAGCGGCCTTTTCCTGGAATTCCGGCCCGTGTATTCACTGATAAGTGGTCTAGTCCGGCATTTTTGGAATGTGTTCCGCTGTTCCCGGGGAATGCACCCCTTTTCCGTGTGGGGTGGGGCCGGTGCTGCCCGCCCCACCGGGGCAGCCCCCGGGGATGAGTGTCCGTCGGTGTCAGCGGTGGCCGAGGGAGGGTTTCCCCCGGGGCCCGCGTACCGCTGGTGCTGCGCCCCGGGAGGGGGCTCACGGGCCATCAGCTGGTCCGGTACGGGCCTGCGGCCTTACCGGGGTGGCCCGGGGCCTGTACGCCGCCCCCGGCGGCGTTCCTGACGGACCGCCCGGCAACCCGGTCCGGGAGCCTCCGGCCCTTGTCCCTTCTAGCGAGGAAACACGTCAAAACGGGTACGGGCGACCGGCCCCGCCACCGGCGGGCCGCCCCCGCCCGCCACCCCGGCACCCGGGCCCCGGCCACCCCCCGGCCACCGGCCGGGGAAGCCCGCCACCCGTCAGGGCCAACGGCCCTGACACTGCCCCAGGCACCCACGAAACCGAGGCCCCGTCAGGGGCCGCCACATTCCCGCGAATTGGCCACCGGCCAATTCTGCCAGCCATTCACCCACCCATTCCCCGCCACAAACTGAGGCGCCGCCAGGCGCCGGAGGGGGCGTGCCTGACGGCCCGCCAGGGCCGCCCGGGCCGCCAGGCCCGGGGCGAGGCCGCCACGCCCTGTATCTTATAAACAACAACCAGCCC
>NZ_JBHXEG010000008.1:127088-158920 GCF_042724935.1 Kitasatospora sp. NPDC127060 | reverse complement strand
GCACAGGGCCCGGGACGCGAGTGGCGTCCCGGGCCCTGTGCCGTCCGGCTTGCTCCCCGGACCCTAGCCGCGCGCGGCGGTGACGGCGGCGCCGAGCGCCTCCTTGATCCGGGGACCGAGCCGGGCGAAGCCCAGCTCCTTCATGGCCGCGCGGAGCAGCTCCTCGTCACTCCGCTCGGTGCCGTCGGCGTCGATCCAGCGGACGACGGCGAGCAGTTCGTCCGCCGAGTAGGCGGTCACGGGGCGGCCGGGGGTGAAGTCCGGCTTCGCGGGACGGCCACCGGACTCCTCGGCGACGGGCTCCGCCTCGGGGGCGGCGACCTCGGGGGTGGACGCCTCTTCGGCGACGGGCTCGGGCTCGGCCTCGACGACGGCGGGCGCCTCGGCGACGGGCTCGGGCTCGGCCTCGACGGCCGGGTCCACGACCGCGTGGACGGGGGCCTCCACGTCGGCCTCCGGCTCCACGACCTCAACGGGCTCGGCCTCGACGACAGCGGGCGCCTCGGCGACGGGCTCGGGCTCCTCGGCCACCACGGCCGGGTCCTCCTCTACCGCCGGCTCCTCGACCTCAACGGCCTCGACCGTGGGCGCCTCTTCGGCGGCCTCGGCCTCAACCTCGACGGCCGGTTCCACGACCTCAACGGCGGGCGCCTCGGCGACCACGGCCGAAGCCTCCTCGGCAACCTCGGCCGGCTCGGCGTCGACAGCCTCGGCCTCGACCGTCGGCTCGTCGACCTCGACGGTCTCCGGCTCGGCAGCCTCAACAGCGGGCACGTCGGCGACCGCGTCCGACTCGACCTCGGCCACAACCTCGGCTTCGACCTCGGCCACAACCTCGACCTCGACCTCGACCTCGACCTCAGTCTCGACCCCGACCTCAGTCTCGACCCCGGCGGCAGGCTCCTCCACCGCCTCCGGCTCCGGCTCCGCCGCCACCTCGTCCGCGGCTGCGGCCTCGGCCAGCGCGGCGGTCGCGGCGGCCACCAGGTCGTCAGCGGCCGGGGAGGGCGCCGGGAGGGAGACCACGGCGGCCGGGGCGGCCTCCGCCTCCTCCACCGCAGTCGGCGCTGCCTCGGCGATGTCCACGTCCGTACCCGCCGCTTCTACGGGCTCGGTGTCCTCCTCGGTGCCCGCCTCGGCCTCGGCCTCGATCTCGACGGCTTCCTCGGCCAGCCCGTCCCGCTGTCCGGCCGCCAGGGCCTGACGCGCGGCGGTCTCCTCTACACCGGCCTCCTCGGCAACCGGCTCCTCGGCGACCAGCTCCTCGGCAACCGGCTCCTCGACCGTCGACTCGCCCAACCCGTCCCGCTGCCCGCCCGCGAGCGCCTGGCGCGCCGCGTACGCGGCCTCGGCGGCGCGGCGGTCGGCCTTGGCGGCGGTGAGTTCGGCGAGCAGGTCGGCGAGGCCGGCCTCCTCCAGGGTGGCGCGCAGGCCGCGGATGGTGGGCAGGCGGTAGAGGGTGCCCTCGTCGGCGGCGAGCCGCTCGACCAGGTCGACGAGGTCCGCGAAGGCGAGCCCGTCCAGGTCGTGGTCGGGCAGCAGGCGGGCGAGGTCGCGCAGGCCGGTGTTGATGGGTTCGAAGGCCTGGGCGGTGCGCTCGACCAGGGCGCCGTCGGCGGGCGCGCTGGGGAGGGTGCCGGCCGGGGCGATGGCGGACCAGGCGCGGCGCTCGATCTCGGCGGAGGTGAGCGCCTCGTGCAGCTCCTCGCGGCGGACCTTGCGGTCGTGGGCGAGGGCGGCGGCCTGCTTGCGCAGCGAGCGGCCGCGCAGCCAGGAGAGCTTGACGCCGTTCTCGCGGCGCCAGGTGCTGTCGGCGGTGGCGGCGGCGAGGGCGACGAGGTCGGCGTCGTAGGCGGCGCTGGTCAGGGTGGCGGAGGTGCGGTGCACCCGCTGGAGCATCTCGACCAGCAGCGCGGTCTTGGCGACGGTGTCGGGCTCATCGAGCTTGACGTCGGCGGCCAGGGCGGTGACGGCGTCCCAGGTCTGCTGGAGGTCGCGGCCGCGCAGTTCGGCGAGCGCGGTGGAGGCGGCGCGGGCGTCCTCGGGGGTGGCGACGGTGTCGACGGCCGCGTACCAGGCGTGGGTGTCGGCGCTGAGCGTGAAGGCCCCGAGTTCGGCGTAGCGGCCGAGGTCCTCGCGGAGGTCGGGCTCCGCAGCGGCGTCCTGGGGGTCCTTGACGTCTGCGGCGTCGGCGACGTCCACCGGGTCGGCTGCGTCGGCGTTGCGCGAGTGAAGCACTGTCATGTGAGGTCCGGTTCTGGGCGACGGCGGCGGGGCTGACGACGAGGGGGCGGCGGACCGGGTGCACGGGGCCCCTGGGGCGGGACCGGGGGGCGCGCGGTCGGGCCGCCGGTTGTGGAGGCCCAGAATACGGGTGCCCGTTCGAGCCTTGCACGCACCCACCGCCGGGACGGGCCGGTGTCGTGTGCCATACCGCCCGCCTGGCCGCTACCCGGGAGGTCCGCCCGGGTGGTCCGGTGCTGGTCCGGGCGGGTGGCCGGGGTGCTCCGTCCGGGGTGGGCGCGGTCGCCGCAGCCCGTCCAGGGGGACGGCGCGGACGCCCCTGGTCGGGCGGGACGGGCGGTCCGGCGAGGGGTGGCCGGGCGGCGGGTGGTGGCCGGCCCGGGCGAGGGTGGGCAGGTCGACCGGCGCGAGGTACTCGTGCAGCGCGGTGCGGTGCCACCAGGCACCGGTTTCCCGCAGTTCGCGCCATCCGGTGAACCGGTAGAGGTGGAGGGTCGCCCGGACGTGGGTCGGTGGGGCGTCGGGGAAGGGGTTGTGGCGCAGCAGTCGCAGGGTCGCCCGGTCGCCGGCCAGCAGGCGGGTGACGAAGGGCAGGAACCAGGGGCGGGCGTAGGCGGGCGAGATGCCGGCGAACCACATCAGCCAGTCCAGCCGCAGGTGGTAGGGGGCGTACTGGCGCGGGAGGCGGCGCACGTCGCCGGGTTTGCCCTTGAACCCGTACTCGTGCCAGACGGTGCGCGGGCTGAGGACGGCCTCGTCGGTGCCCTCGATCACCACCTCCTGGCGCAGGCGGTTGACGCTGCCGAAGGCGCCGTAGGTGTTGACCAGGTGCAGCCGGTTGAAGGAGCGGTTCATCACCTGGCCGCGGGAGAGCAGGTTGCGCACCGGCCAGTAGCTGAGCACCAGGACGCCGGCGGTGACCGCGGCCACCAGCGCCTGGTACCAGAGGGGTGCGGCGGGGAAGTCCCGGGCGTGGCCGGGCAGTCCGAGGCGGGGCGGTTCCACGGCGGCGAGGGTGAGGACGACGGTGAGCCAGTTGAGCCAGGCGAAGTTGCCGGAGGCGATCAGCCACAGCTGGGTGGCGATCACCGCGCAGGCCGCGTAGCTCGCGACCGGCTGCGGGAGCAGCAGGCCGATCGGGACGAGGAGTTGGACGACGTGGTTGGCCGCCACCTCGACCCGGTGCAGCGGGTCGGGCAGGTGGTGGAAGAACCAGCTGAGCGGTCCGGGCATGGGCTGGGTCTCGTGGTGGTAGCGCAGGCAGGTCAGGTCGCGCCAGCACCTGTCGCCGCGCAGTTTGATCAGTCCGGCGCCAAACTCGACCCGGAAGACCAGCCAGCGCATCAGCCAGAGCACGGGGGTGGGCGGTGCGGTGTCGGCGTTGCCGAGGAAGGCGGCGAGGGAGCCGGCTTCGAGCAGCAGTGACTCCCAGCCGAACGAGTACCAGGTCTGCCCGACGTTGACGATGGAGAGGTAGAGGGCCCAGAGCACCGCCCAGGCCAGGATCGACGCCCAGAGCGGGACTTCGTCGCCGAGTCCGGCGGCGAGGGCGGCGGCCAGCGCGGCGCCGGTGAGGGAGACGGCGGCGAAGAAGCGGTCGCTGTAGTGGAGGTGGAAGAGGCCGGGCGCCTTGCGGAACGGGACGCGGGCGGTGAAGCGGGGCACCGGCAGCATGCCGTGGGTGCCGATGAGGGCGCGGAACTGCGCGACGGCGGCGAGGAATCCGATCAGGTAGAGGCCGGCGAGCAGACGCTGGACGAGCAGGCGGCTCAGCCAGTAGTCGGGGGCGGCGAACCAGTCCATCCAGGTCATGCGGCCCATGCCTACCACCGGCGGCGCGCGGCCGGGCCCGGGTCGGGGTGCGGGCGGCGGACGGTTCACCCGCTCGGCCCGAGCGCGAACTGCCGCCCAGCGCCGCGACCGGCGTACCTCGGGGCACCGGGGGCGAACTGCCGCCCCGGCGCCACGACCGGCCTACCTCGGGGCACCCCGGACATACCGCCGCACAGTGCCGCGCGCGAACTGCCATGGCCGGTACGGCCGGCCGCACCCGCCCCGGAACGGCAGCGTGGCGGGGAGCCTCTCCTCGGGGGTGAGAGGCGCCCCGCCACGGTGGTGGACGGTACAGGTGGTGCGGTGGGCGGGTACGGCCGGGGGCCGTCTGGCCGCGCACGAGCGGCGGTCGGCCGCTCAGCTCGGCAGGACGAGTCCGGAACCGCCGGCGATGCCCGGTCGGCCGGTCGGGGTGGCGGCGCCGTTCTGCTGGAGCCGGTCGACCAGCAGCGCGGCCAGGGTGCCGAGTTCCTCCTCCGTGCGGGACTGGGCGGTGACGTCCATGCCGACGGTGAGGACGCCGTTGACCTGGCCGGTGCGCGCGGCCCGCAGCGGGGTGCAGGTGAAGCTGAAGATCTGCTGGACGCGCTGCGCCTCGGGACGGCCGGACTGGATCCGGACGTCGTTGAGGACGGTGGCGCGACCGGTGTGGTACGCCTCCGCGACGGCCTGCTGGAGGCCGGCCGCGCCGAGCTGCGGGTAGGCGGTGCCGATCGAGCCGTACGCCACCGGGGCGCCGAAGGTGTCGGCGTGCTGGGCGTTGGCGTAGCGGATCTCCTGGCCGGGGCCGTCGGTCAGCATGATCGGGAACGGGGAGCCGTCGAAGGCGGCGAACATCTCCTGCTGCTGGGCGAGCAGGTTGTCGCGCAGCCGGATCTCGGAGAGCAGCGCCTCGGCGAGGTGCTGGATGTCGCGCAGCCGCTCGCGCCCCCACTGCCGGGGTTCCCGGTCGAGGACGCAGACGGTGCCGATGACGGTGTTGGTGTCGTCGACGAGCGGGGCGCCGAGGTAGGCCCGGACGCCGAGTTCGTCCACGACCGGGTTCCCGGCGAACCGGGGGTAGGCGAGGATGTCGTCCAGTGCGAGGGGTGAGCGCTGGGCGACCACGTGCGGGCAGAAGCCGTGGCTCATCGGCATCTGACGGGTGGGAAGGTCGAAGGCGATGCCCCGGTCCGCCCAGGAAGCGCCTTCGTCGGCCGCGACGTCGCCGGAGTTTGGCGGAATGTAGAGCCCCCGGAACATCTGGCGCTCGTCGTTGATGAAGTTGACCATCGCGATGGGAGCCCGGGTGATGCTGGCTGCCAAGTGAGCGAAGCGGTCGAAGGCCTCGTCCGCGGAGGGTTCGTTGAGACCCAGGCTGCGCAGCCTGCGAGTCCGCTCGGACTCCCCGGCAGCACCCGGGAACTGGCCTTGAGTGCTCATCACATCAGTCATGGCGCACATGTAATCAGACATCCGGGCACCGCGGTGTTACCGGGACCGATCGCCACCGTTGCTGATGAACAGTCAAAGCAGCAGTTGAGCGACCCCCTGGCCGGCCACCGAGGAGAGGAAGGTCAGTCCCCACTCGAGGCCGTGACAAAACCCGCCACCGGTCGGGTGGGCCGAATTCCGCCAATCCAAGATCAACTATGTGTGGACCCCATGTGCACATATGACAATGAGCCCTGCCGAAGACACGGACGGTAGTCCCCCGGTTTCCACGGGAGACCCCGACCCAAGGTCCGCATGCACCGATGGCCCCGAAGCGATCGGCACCGCCACACCCCACACCCCCACCGACCTGGGGGGACGGCCGGAGCGGCATCTACGGCGCGAACGGAGGCACGTCACCACTGGGATGAGAGGACCAAGCATGACGATGGACTACTTCACCGACGAACGACACGAGAGCCTCCGGGCGGAGGTGCGTGAGTTCGCGGAGAAGGAGGTGCGTCCTCAGGTGGCCAGAATGGAGGCGGACCGGGAGATCGAGTTCGAACTCTCGCGGGAGATCGGCCGTCGCGGCTGGATCGGCGTCACGATCCCGCGCGAGTTCGGAGGCCTGGGCCTGGGGCACCTCGCCAAGACCATCATCGTGGAGGAGCTGGCCCGGGTCAGCGGTGCGATGGGCGCGATGGCCCAGGCCTCGCAGCTCGGCGTCGCCAAGGTCATCCACTTCGGCTCGGCCTCCCAACGGCGCGAGTGGCTGCCGAAGTTCGCCTCCGGTGAGTGCCTGCCGACGATCGCGGTCACCGAGCCGGAGTCCGGCGGCCATGTGCTCGGCATGGGCGGCACCGCCCGCCGCGAGGGCGACGAGTACGTCCTCAACGGCCGCAAGGTGTTCGTCGGCAACTCCCACATCGGCGACGTCCACGGCGTCGTCCTCCGCACCGACCGGGGCAGCAAGGGGCTGTCCGCCTTCCTGGTCGAGAGCGACCGTCCCGGCTTCCGCGCCGGCACCATCGGCACCCAGGGCGGCCTGCACGGCTTCAGCTTCGGCGAGCTGGTCTTCGAGGACTGCCGCATCCCCGTCGGCAACCGGCTCGCCGAGGAGGGCCAGGGCCTCGACGTCGCCTACTCCTCCTCCACCCTGTACGGCCGGCTCAACCTGGGCGCCGTCGCCCTCGGCATCCACGTCGCCGTGGTGGAGGACACCGTGCGCTACGCCGAGGAGCGGGTGCTCTACGGCAAGCAGATCAACCAGCTGAACAGCATCGCGCTGAAGCTCGGCGAGATGCAGTCCCGGCTGATGACGGCCAAGTTGGCCGCCTACCACGCCTCGCACCTGCTCGACCACGGCAAGGCCTGCGACGCCGAGCTGATGAACGCCAAGCTGATCAACACCGAATACGCGATGGACTCGGCGCGCCAGGCGATGGAGATCTTCGCCGCCCGCGGCACCCAGGAGGAGCACAACATCATCCGCTACCTCCGCGACGCCACCCACATCTACGCCCCGGCCGGCACCTCGGACGTGCAGAAGCTGCGGCTCGGACAGGTGGCGGCGGGCACCTACGGCAAGCAGTGGTCGGCCGAGCTGTCCGAACTGACCAGCTGGGCCTGGACCGAGCTCAACCAGCGCGAATCGCAGGCGCCGGCGACGGACCGGCGCTACGGACGCGGCGCCCAGCTCGGTCAGGGCGGCCGGGGCGCCCGGGTGGTGCCGATCTCCGCCGCGAGCTGACGCCCGACTGCCGGGAACGCCGCCCGACTGCCCGGAACCGCCGCCCGGTTGGTGGCGAACCTTCGGCATGATGACCGTTTGACCCGTTCCTTTTGACCTGTTCCTGACGGCTCCCCGGAAGGCCCACCCGGCCTGCCGGGGGGCCGCTCCCGCTTCACGACGGCCGCGCTGAGCTGCGGCGATCCGTCGGCGAACACTCCGACCGGAACCGACCGGTCCTGCCATCAGCCGTTCACATATCGTCAGTTGATGTTGCGATGAGGGCACCTGGGACTGATAGGTTTCCTGCCGTCGACGGCCGCACTGAACCACGCCCGGACGGTGACACCGCGTCACCCCGTCCGGCAACCCCGGCCTCGGCGCCCTGAAGCCCGGTCCGGGCAGCCCGGGCCGACCTGCCGTTCGGCCCCGAGACCCGGCCTGCACCTCGGCCCTGCAACAAGGAATCAGATGCCAGGCATATCGGCCCCCCGCACGGGCCACCGCGCCGGCCGGTCCGGCTCCCTCCGCAGCTCGCTCCTCGCCCTCGTGCTGGTCCCCAGCCTGGGCCTGGCCGCCGCCTGGGGCTACGCCGCCTACCTGCTGCGCGACGCCGGACACCGCACCGCGCTGACGGCCGGCACCGCCGTCGTCGCCCTGGTGCTGCTGGTCAGCCTGGTCCGCGGCGTCCGGGCCGCCCGCGCCCTTTCCGCCCGGCTGGCCGCACTGCGCACCGACACCCTCGCCCTCGCCCAACGGGAAATCCCCGGGGTCGTCGGGCGGCTGCGCGCCGGGGAGCCGGTGCCCACCCCGCCCACCTGGACGCCCTCCCGGCGGACCGGCGACGAAGTCCAGCAGACCTCCGACGGCCTGGCCGCCGTCCGGCAGGCCGCCGTCGCCGCCATCGTCCACCAGGCCCAGGGGCGCGAGGGGACGAAGAAGGTCTTCCTCAACATCGCCCGCCGCACCCAGATCCTGATCCACCGGCAGATCAGCATGCTCGACGCGCTGGAGCGCGAGCACGAGGAACCCGAGCTGCTGCGCGAGCTGTTCGCCGTCGACCACCTGGCCACCCGGATGCGGCGCAACGCCGAGAACCTGGTCATCCTCGGCGGCGCCCTGCCCGCCCGGCGCTGGCGCAACGCCGTGCCCGTGGTCAACGTGCTGCGCAGCGCCGTCTCCGAGACCGAGAACTACGCCCGGGTCGTCGTCCAGGGCGTGCCGCGCGCCTCGCTCAGCGGACAGGCCGTCGCCGACGTGATCCACCTGGTCGCCGAGCTGATCGAGAACGGCACCACCTTCTCCCCGCCGTACACCCAGGTGCAGGTCTCCGCGCAGGAGGTCCCCAAGGGCCTGGCGGTCGAGGTGGAGGACCGCGGCCTCGGCATGACCGAGGACGAGTACGAGCGGCTCAACGAGTACCTGGCCAACCCGCCCGAGCTGGACGTCTCCGCGCTCGGCGACGACCTGCGGCTCGGCCTGTTCGTCGTCGCGAGGCTCGCCGCCCGGCACGACATCCAGGTCACCCTGCGGCCCTCGCCGTACGGCGGCACCCGGGCCGTGGTGCTGGTGCCCGCGGTGCTGCTGGAGCAGGCCGAACAGCCCGCCGCGGTACCCGGACTGCCGTCCGGTGCGCGGGTCACCCGCACCCCGGTGCCCGAACCGCGGTCGTCGGGCGGGGACTTCGATGCCGTCGACGAGGAGCTGACGGGCGCGCTCGCCGGGGTGCTCAGCGGGTTGACCGGGGGCGCACCGGCCGACGATGCCGGCGCCGGCGCCCCCGGCGCGGCGGACGGCGGGCTGATCATCGGTGAGCTGCTCGCGCGGAAGGACGGCGAGGGCGACGGAGCCCTCCCCGACGACGCCGGGCTGCCGGTCGGCGCCCAGATCCCCGGGCTGCCCGGGGCCGTGGTGGTCCCCCGGCCCGCGCTGCCGCGCCCGTACGACCTGCCGACCGGTCCGTCGGCAGAGCTCGCCGCGCAGCTCGGTGCCGTGCACGGCTCGGACGGCGCGCTTGCCTCGGATGGCGCGGACGGCGCGGACGGCGCGCTTGCCTCGGATGGCGCGGACGGTTCGCCCGCCGCGCATGCCTCTCATGCCTCCCGTGCCTCGAACGGCTCGTCCGTCGAGCACGCCGCCGACGCCGCCGGTGATGTCGCTGCCGACCTCGCCGCCGGCCTGCCGGCGGACGTCGCTCCCAGCCACGAACGCCCGCAGGAGGACCACGTGGAGCACGGCCCGGACGGCGAACTGCGCACCCCGCGGGTCCTGCCGCAGCGGGTCCGCAACGCCAGCCTCGCCGAGCAGCTCCGCGAGGCCAACGCGCCCGGCGCGCTGATGTCGCCCGCCGCCCCGGCGCCGTCCCTCTCCCCGTCCCCGCGGTCGGCCCCGCCCTCCGCGTCCGCGCCGTACGGGGCCCCCGCCGCCCCGACCGGACCGCGGTTCGGCGAGGCCGACGACCCCTCGCCGGCGCGCTCCCGCGCCACCATGGCCGCCATCCAGCGCGGCACCCGGAGCGCCCGCGCGGCCGGTACCGGACCGGACGCGCCCGCCATTGCCCCCAACCCGGCCGCAGCCTCCGCCCCCGGGGAAGCCGCGGAAGCCTCCGCCGTTCAGGAAGCCAAGGAACAGCAGTGATGACGCAGCAGACCGAAACCCAGCGCGACCTCAACTGGCTGCTGGACCAGCTGGTGTCGCGGGTGCCCGAGACCCGGCACGCCATCGTCCTCTCCGAGGACGGCCTGCTGGTCGGCATGGACCAGGGGCTCGACCGGGCCGACGCCGAGCACCTGTCCGCCGTCGCCTCCGGCCTGCAGAGCCTGGCCCGCGGCGCCGGGCACCGCTTCAACGGCGGACGGGTCCGGCAGACCGTGGTCGAGATGGACCAGCTGTTCCTGTTCGTCACCACCGCCGGACAGGGCGCCCGGCTCGCCGTCCTCACCAGCGAGCAGGTGGACGCCGGGCTGATGGCCTACGAGATCAACATGCTGGTCAAGCAGGTCGGCCAGTACCTCACCGCGGCGCCGCGCAGCGACGCGGGCCAGACCGGCGCGGGTGGCGGTGCGTGACCGCCGCCGACGCCGACGAGGGCTGGTTCTACGACAAGGACGCCGGCCACCTGGTCCGTCCCTACGCGATCACCAACGGGCGCACCGGCCCGGTCCGTGACGGCTTCGCGCTGATCACGCTGGTGGTCACCGCCGACCCGCGCACCGACACCAGCCGGTTAACCCCCGAGCCCGCCGCGATCCTCGACCTGTGCCGCGAACGCCCGCTGGCCGTGGCCGAGATCGCGGCCACCATGGACCTGCCGGTGAGCGTGGTCAAGGTGCTGCTGGACGACCTGGCGGAGGCCCGGCTGATCCTCACCCGGGCCCCGGTCGCGCTCGCCGAGGCCCCGGACATCTCGCTCATCCAGGCCGTGATCGAGGGCGTCCGCAGACTCTGACCGGCTCCCCCGGCCGGACCGTCCGCCCTCCCCGCACCATCCCCGTTCCCTTCCAGGAGACCCGAATTGACGACCCAGAGCCTGGTGCCGGGCGCGGTCAAGATCCTCGTCGCCGGCGGCTTCGGCGTCGGGAAGACCACCATGGTCGGCTCGGTCAGCGAGATCGAACCGCTGCAGACCGAGGAGCGGATGACCCGCGCCAGTATCGGGGTCGACAGCCTCGAAGGCATCCAGGGCAAGTCCACCACCACGGTGGCGATGGACTTCGGACGGATCACCGTCCGCGAGGACCTGGTGCTCTACCTCTTCGGCACGCCAGGGCAGTTCAGGTTCTGGTTCATGTGGGACGACCTCGCCCTCGGCGCCCTCGGCGCGATCATCCTCGCCGACACCCGGCGGCTCGAATCCAGCTTCGCCGCCGTGGACTTCTTCGAGCAGCGCGGCATCCCCTTCGCCATCGGGGTCAACTGCTTCCACGGCCGCCGCGAGGCCACCCCGGAGGACGTCCGCCGGGCGCTCGACCTCGGGCCGGAGGTGCCGGTGGTGCTGTGCGACGTCCGGGAGCGGGCGTCCAGCAAGGAGCTGCTGCTCGCCCTGCTCGACCGGGTGCACCGGGACGCGCTGGCCGCCGGGCGGCGGTGAGTCGCTGCCCGGTGCGGCGCTGCCTGGTGAGGCGGGGAGCGGCACGGCGGGGAGCGGCACGGCCGGGCGCTGCCCCGGCGCCTCCCGGTGAGGCGCTGCGCGATGGGGCACTGCTGGGTGGACGGCCTTGGTGGGTTACGGCTTCGCCGGGGTGAGCTCCGCGAGCGCGTCCACCAGCGGCGCCAGTTCGGGCAGTTCCGCGGCCTGCGCCAGGGTCGCCTCCAGGGTGGCGTCATGCACCGGGCGGGCCGCCTCCAGCAGGGCACGGCCCTCCGGCGTCAGCTCGGTGTAGATGCCGCGCCGGTCGTCCGCGCAGAGGTAGCGGCTGAGCAGGCCGCGGTCCTCCAGGCGGCTCACCAGGCGGGTGGTCGCACTGCTGCTCAGCGCCGCCGCGCGGGCCAGCTGCTGCATCCGCATGTGCCAGCCGTCCTGCCGGGACAGCGCCTCCAGCACCGTGTACTCGACCACCGAGAGCCTGTGCTCCGCCTGGAGCGCCTTCTCCAGCGCGGCGTCGATCAGCCCGTGCAGTGCGGCAAGCGTCCGCCAGCCACCGGCCCGGACCTCGGCCGCGTCATCGCGGATGGACATGGCGCGCCTTCCCTTCGTCTTCGGCCGTACCTCTGGGCCCTGTACGTCCTGTGCTGTCTGCCCTCCCCCAAGTATGCCAGTTGGCGCGGATTATCGGTCTTTGCAAATACTTCGCTTATACCTCCGCCTGCGTCTCCCGCTCGGGCGCCTCTGCGCCGTCCTCGTCCTCCGGGCCACCCCAGGCGGCGGAGCAGAGCGCCGTCGCCAGCGCCTCGGTGTAGTCGGCGGCCGCCAGCCAGGCGCTGGCGAAGGGCTCGTGGTCGTCCGCGACGATCCGGCCGAACACATCGCGCGGCTGGTCCGCCGCAGCCGCCCGCAGGCCGTCCAGCAGCTCGGCCGCGGTCGCCAGCCCGGCCGCACGCAGCAGGCCCCGGTCCGCCGCCGCGGTGGCCGCGCTCGGCCCGAGGGCGGACCGGCCGGTGGTGACCGCCTGCTCGACCCGGCGGCCGAGCACGTGCACCGGCGGGCCGACCGGCGGCGCGGTGGGGAGCTCCGCCGGGGGGCCTGCCGAGGGCTGCGTCGGTCGCCCGGTGGACGGGTCGGCCGGCAGGTCGGCGGTCTGCAGGCGTTCCAGGCCGAGGTTGACCCGGTCCGCCCGGTCGGCGGGGAGGGCAAGGCCGGCCGGGGCACCCGGGGGCGCAGCGACGGCCAGCACCCGCAGCTCCGGACGGTCGGCACGCTCCAGCCGGCCGATCAGCCGCAGCCGCAGGCCGGGGACCGTGGCGAGCAGGGCCAGATTGGCCCGGAAGGCCAGGTCCGGGTGCTCGTGCCCCGGGCGCAGCGCGATCACCGGCCCGCTCCCCGCCGGGCGGGCGAGCAACTGGAGCGCCCCGCCGGGCCCGGTCGGGGCCGTGCCCAGCAGGACGACGTCCAGGAACAGCAGGTCGCTCCCCGCCGGGCGGTTCTCGTACGGCAGCTCCTGCGCCGCCAGCGCCCGCGCCACCTGGCCGGCGGGCGGCTCGGCCCAGAGCCGAGCCACCGGCTCCGCCGTCCAGGCCGCGCCCGTGGCGCGGACCGCCCGGACCGAGGCCCCGGCGCCCAGCCGCCCGCCGGTGGACCTGGTCGCGCCCTGGACCGCCAGCCCGGCCCGGCTGAACTCGCGGTGGGTCAGCGCGGCATCGCCCAGCCGCACCGTCCGGTTGCCCGCCCCGGCCGCCAGCGGGGCGGCGGTCGCGGCATCGCCGTGCGGGGTCACCTCGGCGACCGTGCTGAGCCGGCCACCCGTGTCCACCGCCCAACTGACCACGCCGGCGTGGGTCGCGGTCAGCACCGGTTCGGCGAACAGTCCGTACAGCCGCAGGCCGCCCTCCTCGGCGTAGGCCTGGCGGGCGGTGCCGCGCAGCGCGGCGAGCGGGGCGGGGGTGCCGGTGCCGGTGGGGGCGTCGACGGGGGATCCGCCGGCGGCGGTCAGGGCGGTGGTGAGGTTGAGCAGCTCGCGCAGGCCCGCCACCAGGTCCGCCAGCCGGTGGTCGGGCGCGCCGGAACGCGCCGCCCGGATCCCGGTCACCACGGCGACCGCCGCTGCGGCCGGGCGGTACAGCCCCGCCGCCCGCGCCCCGTGGCCGGACCGCAGCAGTTCCGCCTGGGCGACCGCACCCGCTCCGCTCACCCCGGCGGCCAGCAGCGCGCAGGCGGCCCGATGGAGCTGACGGGCGGCGGCGCGTTCGGCCGGGGTGAGGGGGGCGGGTACCGGTTCGGACTCGGGATCGGTTGTCGCTGTGGCCGTGGTCGGTGCCTCGGGGGTCGCCGCTGCCGGGGTTCCGACCGCCACCGGATCGTCGACCGCCTGATAATCGACCGCCTGATCGTCGGCCTCCGCCAGCGGGCAGAGGGTGACGGCGGCGGCCCGGTGGACACAGGCCGGGGCGAGCAGGCAGCCGCACCGGACGTCGGCCGGTCCGAGGACCACCCCGCTCGGGGCGTGCAGGACGAGCACGGCCTCCTCGTCCACCTGCACCCGCCACTCGTCGCCGTCACGGCTGAGCGGCCGCTCGGCGAGCTTCGCCGCCGCGCCGTCCAGCCGCTTCTGGAGGCGGGCGCTCAGCGCCGACACCACCTCGGCGACCACCTCGGGCCGGACGCCCGGCCAGCCGTCCCCCTGCCGGTCCTGCGTCGTCTGCACCGCCTGCGTTGTCTGCGTTGTCTGCGTTGTCTGCGTCGTGGTGTTCATCGCACCTTCTCCCCCACCCAGCGGGCCAGTTCCAGCGGGCTCAGCGCCGCTACGGGCATCCCGGCCGCGACCAGCCGGCCCGCGACCGCCTTCGAATAGCGGGCCTTCCCGGAGTCGTCCAGCGCCGCACAGCCCAGCAGGTGCACGCCGGAGTCCACCAGGGCCCTGGTCTGCGCGATCAGCCCGTTGACCGGGCCGCCCTCCTCGAAGTCGCTGACCACCGCGATCAGCGTCCGCGACGGCACCGTCACCAGCTCCCGCGCGTAGCGCAGGCCCGTCGCGATGCTGGTGCCACCGCCGACGCTCACCTCCAGCAGCAGGCTCAGCGGATCCGCGACCTGCTCCGTCAGGTCGAGGACCTCGGTCGAGAAGGCCACGAAGTGGGTGCTCAGCGAAGGCACCCCCGCCAGGATCGAGGCGGTCAGCGCCGCCCAGACCGTGGACGCCTCCATCGAGCCCGACACGTCCACCACCAGGATCAGCCGCCAGTCGTTGGCCTGCCGGGCCCTGGTCCGGAACACCGGGCGCTCGGGCACGATCACGGTGCCCGAACCGTCCGGCGCCGGACGGGCCGTGGCGAGGTTCGCCCGGATCGTCCGGTGGAGGTCCAGCCCGCCGCCCGGGCGCCGCGACGGGCGCGGCACGCTGATCCCGGTCAGCGCCGGACGCAGCCTCGTCGCCAGCTCGCGGCTCAACTCGTCCACCATCCGCCGCACCAGCGGGCGCAGCCGTGCCACCCGGGCCTCGGGCAGACCGCCCGCGTGGTCCAGCACCGCGCGCAGCAGGTCCACGGACGGGCGGACGGCGGAGGGGTCGATCGCCTCCAGCACGTCCGTACGGCCGTGGGCGACGGCGGCCGCCAGCACCTCCTCCCGCACGCCCGGACCGAACAGCGCTGCCAACTCCTCGGCCCACTCGCGCACCCCGGGGAAGGGCGCCTCGCGGCCGCCCCTCCCGCTCCCCCGGTCGTCCAGGCCCGGCCCGGAACCCTCGCCGTGGCCGCTTCCGTACAACTCGTCCAGCGCGGTGGCGAGTCGGGCGCCACGACCGGACAGGCCGCCCGCGCCGGGGCGGCCCAGCAGCAGGCGCCAGCGCTCGGCGGGGGTGAGGACGTGGCCCGGGTGCGGCAGCCTCCCGGCGGGTGCCGGGGCCTGTTCCTGCTCCTGCTCCTGCCCTGCATCAGCGGCCGGCAGCAGTCCCCTCGCGGCCAGGACCCGGCGGGCGGCCAGGTCCGCGCGGACCCAACGGGCCACCAGGGCCGGGTCGGTCTGCTCCGGCAGAGCGGCCAGCCGGGTGCCCAGGCGCTCCTCCACCAGGGACAGCAGCCGGTCGCGGGCGGCCGGGCTGAGCGTGTCGAAGCCGCCGCGCAGCGCGGGCAGCCGGTCCAGGAACGCGGCGTCCGAGAGCGAACCGACCCGCTCCAGCACCGGATCGAGCGCCTCGGGCGCACTGTCGAACAGCCCCTCGGCGGCGGTCAACACCCCCACCAGCGCCCGCCCCAGCACCTGCCGCGCCCCCGCGTCCGTAGCCCCGTCCACCCAGGACGCGGCCCGCACGCCGAACACCGCCGCCGGCTCCTGCCCGAGCAACACCCGCACCGCCCCGGCCGCGCCCCGCACCAACGGACTCCCCCGCTCTGCGAGTTCGCCGAGCACATACCCCAACCGCACCCCGCCCAGCCGATCCGCCCGCCGCGCCAACTCCACCAGCGCCCGCGCGTCCGCCGGATCATCAGACCCGCCCAACCCCTCCACCTGCCGCACCGCCACAGCGGTCAGCAACTCCACCGCCCCACCGAGCGGCCCGCCGGCGCGGGGCGGCCCATCAACCACCCGCGCCTCACCCGGGCCGCCCGGCGCTACTGCAACAGCGCTCGAAGTGCCGCGCGCGGCCGAGGCAGCCGAAGGTGCATCGGCGGCGGGCTGCGGGGGGAGGCCGCCCGCCCGGGTGGCCGAGGCGGATTCAGCCTCATCGGCCGGCAGGGCCGTGGTCGGTGGCGTCGGCCGGGTGGGGTCGTGGGTTTGGTCCTGCGGGTTGTCGGGGGTTCGGGTGGGGAGGCCGGGGAAGTGGCCGGCGGTGAGGCGGTCGAGGAGGGTGAGGGCGGCGAGGAGGTCGGGGAGGGTGGCGGTGGTGGGGAGGGTGGTGGTGAGTTGGGTGAGGCGGGTGGTGGTGAGGGCCGGGAGGGCGCAGGAGGCGGCGGCGGTGAGGCCGTCGAGGATCTCGCGGGGGGTGGGGTCGTCGGTGAGGCGGGTGCGCAGGGTGCCCTCGGCGGCTTGGGCGGGGGTGACGCCGCGGGTGCCGGCGACGGTGAGGAGGGCGGTGACGGTGGGGGTCCAGTGCAGGCGCCAGCGGGTGCCGAGGGTTTCGGTGCCGCCGGGGCCGGTGGTGGGGACGGGGTCGGCGTAGGGGACGCCGCAGGCGGTGAGGCGGTGGAGGAGGATCTCGCGGCGCCGGTCGAGGGGGCTGCGCAGCGGGTCGAGGCGCACTTCGCGCGGGCCCGGGTCGGTGGGGTCGGGGAGGCCGAGTTCGGCGAGGAGGGTTTCGACGACGGGGCCGAGTCCGCTGCGCGGGGCGGCCGGGGTGGGCCGCCCGGTGCGGGTGCCGACCAGGACCTGTTCGAGGGCGCGGGCGACGGCCCGGCCGCGGCCGAGGGGCTCGCCCTGGGCGAGTACGGACTGTGCGGCTTCGACGAGTTCGCCGCGGCCCGGGGCGGCGTGGCCGCGCAGCCGGGCGAGGTCTCCGGCGAGGCGGACGATCTCGCGGGCGTCGGCGGGACCGGAGGGGTGGTCCTGGGTGCGCATGGCGGCGCAGATCCGGACGGCGGTGGCGGTGAGCGCCTCGGTGAGGCGTTCGGGGTCGCCCCCTGCGTCGAGGACGGTGTGCTGCCACTCGGGGTCGCGGATGCCGGCCGGGTAGCCGGAGCGGGCGTCGAGCAGCGGGTAGGTGTACGGGATGAGGGAGAGCACGTGCCCAGGCTCACCCGGGCGGGGCGGCTCCTCGGGGGCGGTCGGTCCGTCGAGCAGCGCGGGGGCGTGGAAGGAGCCGACCACCACGGCGGTCCGGCGTCCGCCGGCGGAGGCGGCCCGGATGCGGGCGCGCATCCAGGCTTCGCGGCGCAGGTCGTACGGGTCGACGCCGGGGCCGGTCTCGGCGTCGTGGCGCAGCGCCCAGCCGACCAGGAGGGCGGCGCGCCGGACGGCCTCCGGGGTGGAGCCGGGGGCGGCGGTCTCGACGAGGCGGTCCCAGAGGTCGTCGTCGCCGGCGCGGCCGGTGAGGCGGTGGCGCAGCGCGTCGGCGACGCCGGGGCCCGACGGGGTTGCGGCCGGGTGCCGGCCTCGGGCGCCCGCGCTGCCGGTGCGGTGGGCGAGCGGGAGGTCGCAGGCGATGGCTTCGACGCCGTTGCGCCGGGCCCAGCGCAGGGCGACGAGTTCCGGGGAGAAGTCGGCGAAGGGGTAGAAGGCGAGCCCGCCGGAGGGCCCGTGCGCGTCGTCCGGGCCGGCCGGGGCGGCGGCCAGGGCGACGGGGGCCTCGGTGGCCTCGTCGGCGAGCCGGTCGAGCCAGGGCTGGAACTCGGCGGGCAGTTCGACCAGGACGGCCTCGGGTCGGGCGGCGTCGAGCAGCGCGGGGAGGACCGCACTGAGGGAGGGCGCGTGGTGGCGCACGCCGATCAGGTAGGGCCCGGGACGGTCGGTGCCGGAGCCGGCCAGCCGGTCCGTCTCGGCGCGGACGGCTCCGGCACCGAGGTCCGCACCGAGGTCCGCACCGAGGTCCGCACTGAGGTCGGCGGCACCGTCGGCGCGCGCCGTGGCGGGGCCGTCCGGGGTGGTGGTCTTCACCGCGCTGCTCGTCATCGTCAGGCCTCCAGCGCCGAGCGGAGGTCCCACAGGGTGCGCCAGGTGGCGGCGCCCTGTTCGGCCCGGCGGCGGACCGGGCCGTCCCAGTAGCCGAGCAGCCGGGCCGCGTCCGCCGGGTCGTCCTTGCGGACGACGCCGAGGAGTTGGCCGGGGAGCCGGCCGAGGAGGTCGCCGCCGTCGGGCAGGTAGGCGGCGGTGACGCCGAGGGCGGTGGCGACGGAGACGGCTTCGGCGGTGCTCATCACGGTGGAGGGGCGTTCGACCTCCCAGCCCTCGGTGGAGCGGCCGGTGCGCAGGTCGCGGAAGGCGGTGACCAGTGCCTCCAGGACGGCGTCGTCGACGGCGTAGCCGGCGCCGGCCCGGGCGACGGCGACGGTGGACTGGCGGCGGACCAGTTCGACCTCGGCGGCGAGGCTGCCGATCGGGCCGACCGTCTCGAAGTTGAACCGCCGCTTGAGGGCGGCGGACATCTCGCTGACGCCCTTGTCCCGCAGGTTGGCGGTGGCGATCAGGGTGAAGCCGGCGGCGGCGTGCAGCTGCCCGTCCGGGGTGCCGGCCAACTCGGGGACGGCGATGCGGCGTTCGGAGAGCAGGGAGACCAGGGCGTCCTGCACCTCGGGCAGGCAGCGGGTGACCTCCTCGACCCGGGCGACGGCCCCGGTGGTCATCGCGGTGAGCACCGGGGAGGGGACGAGGGCTTCGCGGCTGGGGCCCTTGGCGAGCAGCAGGGCGTAGTTCCAGCCGTACTTGAGCTGGTCCTCGGTGGTGCCGGCGGTGCCCTGGACGGTGAGCGCGCTGGTGCCGCAGACGGCGGCGGCGAGCAGTTCGGAGAGCATCGACTTGGCGGTGCCGGGTTCGCCGACGAGCAGCAGGCCGCGCTCCCCGGCGAGGGTGACGACACAGCGTTCGACCAGGGCGCGCTCGCCGACGAACTTGGGCTCGATGGCCAGGCTGCGGCGCCCGGTCTTGAGCTTCTCGCCGCCGCTGCCCATGACGAAGGTGACCACGGCGCGCGGGGTGAGGCGCCAGCCGGGCGGGCGCGGGCCGCTGTCGTGGGCGGCGAGGAACTCCAGTTCGGCGGCGTGCTTCTCCTCGGGCGGGACGATCTGCCGGGTTGCGGTGGTGGTCTCGGTGCCGGTCATCGGCGGGCCTTCCTGCGCTTGCTGGTCTGGAGCTCTTCGTAGCCGGGGGCGTCGCCGTCGAGGGTGCGCTGCCAGGCGCGGGCGAACAGTTCGGGGACGGGCAGCTGCGGCAGCGCCGGCCGGTGGGTGGGCAGCGGGTACAGGGCGGCCTTCCAGGTCTCCACCGGCAGCGCGGGGGACTTGGCCTCCTGCCAGCCGCCGGGCAGGAAAAGACTGCGGCCGGCCCGGGCCCGCTTGGCCTCCAGCACCAGTGCGCCGGCGGCGAGTTCGGCGCGGGCGCGCTTGAGCCGGGCGGGCTTCCAGCCCGTCCAGCGGGCGGTGTTGCGGTCCGTGGGGTCGGGCAGGGCGAGCAGTTGGAGGTAGAGCGCGGCCGCGTCCTCGCCCAGGCCGTGGGCGCGGGCCGCCTCGGCGACCAGCTCGGGCGCGCTGAACTGCGGGTTCTGCAGCCAGGCCGGGCCCTCGGCGGTGGTCGGCACGGCCGCGGCGGAGGCGGCGAGGCGTTCCGGTTCGCCGCCCAGGACGGACCGGACGGCGGCCAGGTCGGCGCCGAACCAGTAGCCGTCGGCCAGCCCGAGGAGCAGGTCGATCAGCGGGTCGTCGGCGCCGGTGAGGCCGGCGGGGCGCAGCCAGATCTGCTCGTACTCGGTGCGGTAGGGGCTGAGGACGAGCGCCGGACCGCAGCGGACCAGGCCGTCCGGGTCGGCTCCGCCCTCGGCGGGCAGGCCGAAGTGTTCACGCAGGACGGTCGACAGCGAGGCGCCCTTGGTGGTGGTGACCAGGCCGAACCCGAGCAGCAGCTCCGGGTCGGCCAGGCGGGTGCGCAGCGTGGTGGCGGCCGCGGGCAGCAGCGGGCGCAGCGGGCTGTCGGCGGGCAGGTGGTAGCCGAGCCAGCGCAGGGCGTCGATCGTGCCCGGGAGGATGCCGGCGCCGGGGACGGCGGTCGCGTCCTCGGCCTCCAGCTGGAGTGCGGCCCGGCTGCCGTCGGTCAGCCGGTAGGTGGTGGTGCGGGTGAGCCATGGCGTCCGGCCGGGATTGAGCACCTCCTCAATCCGGTCGATGTGCACGCCCTGGACGCCGGGCAGGACGTCCTCGGGGAGGGTGACCAGCCGGCCGAAGTGCCGCGTCCAGGCCGCGGCCCCGGCGGCGAGGTCGGGGCCCTCCGTCCACAGCCGCTTCGGGTCGTCGAGCGGCAGCAGGGCGCCCCAGACGTCGGCGACGGCGTTCTGGTCGAGCCCGCGCAGCCAGGCGCGGGCGGCCTTGATCTCGGCGGCCTTGAGGCCGTGTTCGGCGGGCACGTCGATGTCGCCCCACTGCAGCAGCCCGGGGGGCGGGCAGAGCAGCAGGGTGGCGCGGGCGGTGCCGATGCCGGTGAGTTCGGTGAAGGCCGCGGCGCGCTCGGGCTGCCAGGGGACGCTGCCGCGCAGGGCGGCGACCCGCCAGAACTTCTCCGTCCAGGCGAAGCCGACCCGCTCCTCGGTGCGGCGCTCCCAGACGGTGGTGAAGTGGGCGACGGGGCCGAACTCTCCGCTCGGGTCGTGGTCGACGGCGTGCCAGTGGGCCGTGCCGTCCGGGTCCTGGTGGCGGTAGTCGAGGATCACCACGGTGCGGTGGCCGTGCCGCAGCACCTCGCCCTGGCGGTAGGCCGCCGGCCGGTGGCCCTTGGCGCGTTCGTCCGTCTCGGCGAGGACGACCTCGCGCAGGGTGGCGCCGCGGTCGGCGAGCGGGCCCCTGGTGAGCTCGCCGAGTAGCAGGACCAGCGTGGAGCGGTGCGCCGCCGGGGTGAGCGGGTTGGCGATGGCGTGGGCGATGACGTCCACCCGGCCGAGCAGGTGCCGCCAGCCGTGGTGGGCGTCGCCGCCGTGCAGGGTGACGGTGGACTCGGTCGTCCAGCCCTCGCCCGGCACGGCGGTCGGGGCGGCCGGGACGGTCGGTACCGCGAGCACGGCGGTGACGGCGCGCAGGTTGTTGAGCACCCGGTGGCCCCCGTCGTCGCCCCAGGTGCGGCCCAGGCCGGGCGTGCCGGGCAGGACGGCGTTGACGGCGTCGCGCAGCTCGTCGTCGCGGCCGTGCTGCGGCCGCCACTCGGCGGCCTCGGCCTTGGTGGGGCGTTCGGCGTCCGGCTGCGGGAGGAACCGGGCGATCCGGTCGAGCAGGTCGGCGGCGGTGCGGGCGAACCCGGCGACGCCGGCGAGCAGCAGCGGGTGGGTGATCCCGGGCAGGGCGGCACCGACCGCCTCGACGGGCAGGCTGTCGCGGGCCTCGCCGCGCTGGGCGAGCGGGCGCTTCACGCCCTGGACGGTGAGCCAGCGCTGCTCGTCCGCCGGGACGGGCTCGGCGTCGACGGGCCAGGCGAGGTCGATCAGTCGGGCGGCCTGGTCGGCCGTCAGGGCGCGCAGCACCCGGGAGCCGGCCTCGTCGCGGGGCCGCAGGGCGTGCCAGTGGTCGAAGGGCGGGATCAGCGCGGTGCCGGCGGCGGGGAGCCCGCCCGACCGGCAGGAGCGCAGGTCGGCGGTGCGGTCGGAGCGCTCGGCGAGGTCGGGCAGGCCGAGGTCGAGGAACTCGCCGGTGCGGCTGACCACCGGGCCCTGGGCGCCGGGCAGGGCGAGCCGGCCGACCGGGAGGATGTGGGTGTCGTCGCGGCCGTTCAGCGGCAGGACGATGCGCTGTCCGTCGGCGGTGAAGGTGGTGACGGCGCGTCCGGGGTCACGGCGGATCCAGCTGCCGAGCACGGTGCCGTCGGTGCCGAGCGGGCTGTGCTCCAGGCCGGGCTGCAGCGGCAGCAGGCGGGCGCTGCCCGCGACGAGCGGGCCGGCCGCGGCGGTGGCGGCGATCACGGGCGGTTCGGCGGCCCGGCCCAGTTCGCCGGTGGCCGGGTCGAGTTCGCGCAGCACGGGGGTGCCGTCCGGGGCGTGGCGCAGCGTCCAGTGGCCGGTGCCGTCGCCGAGGACGGGGTGCTCCTCGGGCAGCCGGGTGTCGCCGGGGTGCAGCGGGCGGGCGCCGGTGGTGCGGCCGCCGCCGGGCAGCGGGAGGGAGGTGTCGTCCGGGTGGCGGTCGCCGTAGTAGTAGCCGGCGATGGTGCGGCCGGTCAGTTCGAAGGTCTGGTCCGGTCGGCCGGACCAGTAGGCCTTCTGCTCGCCGGCCTCGTGCCAGACGACGAGGAGTTCGCCGTCGACCAGGCGCAGTCGGGGCCGGTTGCGCACGCCCGTCAGCGGGGGCACCCGAAGGGTGTGCTCCAGCAGGATGCCGTCCGGGCCGACCACGAGGGCCCGGTCGTGGCGGGCGAGGATGAGGTTCGGCCAGGCCTCCTCGACGATCAGGTCGTTCAGGCCGCGGCGGCGGTGGCCGGGGGCGTTGTCCGGGAGGGCGTCGGGGGCGGGCGGGTCGGCGAGCCGGGCGAGCGCGTCCTCCAGGGCGGGCCAGCCGAGTTCGTCCAGGATGCCGGCGCCGAGAGCGCGGGTGAGCAGCCCGGTGACGTCGAGCGCGGCGATCTTCTCGGCGGCGGCCGGGGCGACCGTGCGGATGGCGGTGCGGTACGTGCTCAGCGAGCGGGCCAGGTCGGCGGCGCCGGCCAGGCCGCGGATCGCGGTGAGCTCCTCGGCGCGTTCCTCGGCCCACTCCCTGAACAGCTCGCTCAGCAGCGGCAGTACGGCGGCCCGGTGCTGGACGGCCTGCTCCCAGGCGGGCGGGGCGGCGCGGCGCAGCAGCGGCCGGAACCGTCCGTCGGCGGCGACGGCGGCGAGTGAGGCCGCGACCCCGGCGGCACCGGTCTTACCGGCGGCACCGCTGGGACCGGCAGCGCCGCCCTGCGCGACCCACTCGCGCAGGTCGAAGCCCACCAGGTCGGCCGGCGGGTCGGCCACCGGGACTCCCGCGGCGAGCAGCAGCTCCAGCAGGTCGAGCCGGGTGAGGCTGACCCGGATGCCGGTGAAGAGGTCGACCGGGACGGCGTCGGCGCGCAGCCGCTCGACCATCCGGCCGGCTAGGGCGAGGGTGGCCGGGCAGCCGGGCCGGCTGCGCCAGCCGCGGCCGAGGTGGTGGCACCAGCGCTGGAGCCAGGCCGCGGCGGGCTCGGCGCCCTCGGGGCGCGGGCCGGTGAGCAGTTCCTCGGCGCCGGTGGCGGCGAGGACCTCCAGCCAGGCGGCGTCCTGGGCGGAGGCGTCCGCGCCGCCGGCGGCGCCCGGGTCGGGCAGCAGTTCCAGCAGGCGGGCGCGGACCCCGGCGTCGGCGCGGCCGAGCTCGATCAGAGCGCCGTGCCAGGACTTCCAGAACGCGGCGGGCGCCCGGTTGACCGCCGGGGAGTCCAACAGCTCGGCGAGCAGGGACCGTTCGTGCTCGGCGCGGTCCAGCCCGGCGGCCCGGATCAGCGCGCGGGCGTCCTCGGCGACCCCGGCGTACGGGGCCATGCCGGCCGCGGAGCGCTCGGTGCACAGCTGGCGGAAGCGCTGCCAGGCGGTCTGCGGGTCGAGCCGCCGGGCGAGCTCCTTGACGTACTGGCGCAGGGACTTGACGGTGAGCGCGCCGGCCAGCGCGAACTCCAGGAAGACGGCGCGCAGCCGCTCCTCGTCGACCGCCAGGCTGTGGGTGCGCTCGGCCTCGCGGGCCTTGCCGAACCAGGCCGCGGCGTAGGTCTGGTTGCCGTGGGTGAGGAAGATCCGGCCGACCTCCTCGCAGAAGGTGGGCAGGAAGTGCGGGACGGCGCGGCCGAGCCGGGTGGCGAGCTCGTCGAAGCCGTCCTTGGCGGCGCCGGGCTTGGACTTGGCCTGTCGGGCCAGCCGCTCCAACTCCTTGACCAGGGCGAGTGCGTGGTGCCCGTTGGCGGGGTCGTGCACCAGCGCCCAGGCCGGGAAGCCGAGCGCCTCCTGGCGGACCTGGCCGACCTCGGCGGGTTCGCCCTCGGGGGCGAGGCCGAGGAACTCCAGCGCGAGGTCCTCGGCGGGGCCGAGCGCTCCGGGGACGAGCAGGACGATCCGGCGGCCGTCGAGGGCGGGGTGGGCGTAGCCGCGGGCGGTCAGCACGTCGGCGGCGCTGTCGGGGCGGCCGGCGTCGGGCAGGGTGCCGGGCGGCAGGACGGCTCCGGCGTCGAGCAGCGCCTCGGGCGTCGCGGCGCCCTGGTGCGGGACGGTGACGGTGGTGGCCATCGGGCTGGTGGTCATCGGGCCGGTGGTCATGCGGCGTCCTCCCCTTCGATCGTGCGGCCCGCGTACAGGGCGGCGGCCATCCTCATGCCCTCGGACCAGGCGACCGGTCCGACATCGGCGAGCGGCAGGGACCGGCCGTCGGGGCCGGCCCAGCTGAGCGCGCCCGTCTCGCAGGCGTCGTACTCGTAGTAGTCGCCGACCCACACCCGGGCCTCGACGGTGCGGCCGCCCTCGGTGATCGGCTGGACGGCGGAGCCGCCGCGGACCCGGCAGCCGAGCCGGGCGCAGCGCCCGACCAGCTCGCGCAGCTCGCGGTAGCGGCCGCCGGCGTAGGTACCGACCTCGGTGCCGGCCGGGGGCTCGGCGGGCCGGTGCCAGACCTCGCGGTAGAGCTGCTGGACGCGCTGGGAGACGCCGAGTTCGACGGCGAACTCGCGCAGGTCGTCGAGGTCCGGGAGGAGCACCGGGTGGGGTATCAGGACCTCGCCGTCGGTGAGGCGCACGGTGTCGCCGTCCAGGTCGACCAGGCCGAGGCCGCGCTCGGTGTCGGCGTCGCGCAGGAAGCCGGCCACGGCGCCGTCCGCGCCGGTGACCACGACGTCGCGCAGGACGGCCTGCCAGGCCTCGTCCGGCCAGACGGCGGCGAGCACGGCGGCGGGCACCGGCAGCGAGCGCACCATCCACCGCTCGACGTCCTCCTGGCAGCGCCGCTCGTGCGCGGCGAGCCATTCGGAGAGCTGCTTGAGCTGGGCGACCACGGGGTCGTCAGCGAGCTTCGACGGGACGGACTTGAGGTCGCGGCCCGCCGCGTTGCGGCACACCACCCTGCCGTCTCCGTCGAGCGCGACGCGGTACCCTCCCGCGCCCGTTTCCACCCATGCCACAGCCGTACTCCTCCCACCGGGGAACGTCGTTCGATCGCCCCGCTGACCAGCGATGCGAGGAACGTAGCGAGGGTCACTGACAACGCGACGGGCGGGGGGAGGCCGATGGGAGGCGGGCGAGTCGAAACCACTCGAACGGGTGGTCGATCGGGTACGCGGGGGGTGCCCGGGAAGCAGCCGGACGGCGCCGCCCCGATCACGCGTGGAGACGGCGCCGGCCCCCGGCCACGTGCGAAGGCGGCGTCACCCCCTCACGGGGTGGCGCCGCCTTCGCGGACGGACGGCCGGTCGGCCGCCGGCCGCTCAGCCCAGCGGCGCCCGGGGGACGATGACCGGCGCCCCGTCGCCCGGCGCGGCCAGGACGTGGCTGTCGATGTCGTAGAGCGCCCGCACCAGCGGTGCGTCCACCACCTCCCGGGGCGGCCCGCAGACCACCACCGCGCCGTCCCGCAGGGCGACCAGCAGGTCGGCGTAGCGGGCGGCGGCCGCCAGGTCGTGCAGGACCATCACCACGGTGCGCCCGCCCGCCGCGACCGCCCGGACCAGCTCCAGCACCTCCACCGCGTGGCCGAGGTCGAGCGCGCTGGTCGGCTCGTCCAGCAGCACCACCGGGGCGTCCTGGGCGAGCACCATGGCGAGCCAGCAGCGCTGGCGCTGGCCGCCGGAGAGCTGGTCGAGGCGGCGGTCGGCGAGGCCGTCCACGCCGGTGGCGCGCAGGGCCTCGGCGGTGAGCCGCTCGTCGACGGGCGACCACTGGCGGAACAGGCCCTGGTGCGGGTGGCGCCCGTAGCGGACCAGGCCGGCCACGGTAACCGCCTCGGGCGCCCGGGGGCTCTGCGGGAGCAGCGCGACCCGGTGGGCGGCCCGGCGCGGGCTCAGCCGCCAGATGTCCTCGCCGCCGACCAGGATCCGTCCGCCGTCGGGCCGGTGCAGCCGGGCCACCGTCCGCAGCAGGGTGGACTTGCCGCAGCCGTTCGGGCCGACCACCGCCACCACCCGCCCGGCGGGCACGGTGAGGTCGACGCCGCCGAGCACCGGACGCCCCGGCCGGTACCCGGCGGTGACCCCCTGGATCGTCAATTCCATTTCGCACTCCACCGGTTCGAGCCGTTGGTCAGGATCCGGAGAGCGCCTTGCCGAAGTCGCCGATGACGACGTCGGCCGCCAGCGGGCCGCCCCGGGTGGACCACACCGAACCGTCCACGGTGACGGTGCGGCCGTTCTTCACCGCGTTCAACTGCTGGTAGGCGGGCTTGGACTGGACGTCCTTGAGCGCGGCCTTGCCGTCGTCGGTGAGGGTGGACAGGAACAGCCAGTCGCCGTCGATCTCGGAGAGCTTCTCCAGGCTGAGCGCCGGGCTGTGGGCGTTGCCGTCCTTGTCCTGGGCGGCCGGGCGGGCGAGGCCCATGTCGAGGGCGACGCCACTGGCGAACTGCTTCTTCTCCATCCAGCTCGGGCCGGTGGGGTTCCAGCGGACGATGGAGACGGCGGCGCCCTTGTTCTTGCCGAGGTCGGCGCCGGCCTTGACGGCCTTGGCCTGGTAGTCGTCGATCACCTTGTTCGCCTGGTCGAGCTTGTCGACGGCGTTGCCGATGCCCCGGAAGGCGAGCTTCCAGTCGTCGGTGGGCGCCATGGTGACGAGGGTGGCGGGGGTGATCTCGCGCAGCTGCTTGAGCACCTGCTCGTCCTGCATGTCCCCGGCCAGGATGAGGTCGGGCTTGGCGGCGACCACCTTGTCCATCACCGGCTGGAGCAGGTTGCCGACCACCGGCACGCCCTGGACCTTGTCCTTGAGGTACGCGGGCGGCTCGTTGAGGCCCTGCCCGTTGGTGATGCCGACCGGCTTGACGCCGAGCGCGAGCACCGCGTCGAGGTCCTCCTGGGTGAGGGTGACGATCCGCTTGGGCTCGGCCGGAACCTCGACGGCCCTGCCGGTGGCGTCCTTGACGGTGCGCTTGCCGCCGTTGGCCGCGTCCGCCGCGCTGCCCGGGGCGGCGGACGCGGAGTTCGAGGAGCCTCCGGAGCTCGTCGAGGACCCGGAGGAGCCGCAGCCCGCCAGCAGGAGGGCGGCCGCCCCGGTGAGGGCCAGCGCCCGGGCCGCGTGGCGGCGGGTCGGGCGGAGCGGGCTCTGGGCGTACGGCATGGATGCCTCCGGGGCGGGGGTGGTACGGGAGTTGGGTGACGTCCGGGCAGCCGGGTACGACGGCGGTGCACCACGGGACGTCCAGTTCGTTAGGTTAGCCTTACCTTATGACATCGTCGCAAGCGGGCGTCCACGAAGCGCCCGACGCCACCGCGCCCGACGCCCCTCCCCCGGCCCCACCGGCCCGCCACCGCAGCGCCTGGCCGGTCGCCGCCGGGGTGGTCGCGGCGCTCGCGCTCACCGCGCTCTCGCTGTCGGTCGGCGCCGGCGAGGTCGGACCCGCACGGGTGCTGGACTACCTGCTCGACCGCCACGGCGCCCGCGCCGACGGCCGGCTCGCCCTGGTCGTCGGCGAACTGCGGCTGCCCCGCACCCTCACCGCCCTGCTGGTCGGCGCCGCCCTCGGCGTGGCCGGCGCCCAACTCCAGTCCGTCACCCGCAATCCACTGGCCGAGACCGGCCTGCTCGGCGTCAACGCGGGCGCCTCGCTCGGGGTCGTGCTCGGCATCGCCGTACTCGGCGTGCAGACCTCCTACGGCTACCTCGCCTTCGCCTTCGGCGGCGCCGTCCTCGCCAGCACCCTGGTCCTCCTGATCGCGGGCAGCCGGGGCGGCGGCTCCCCCGTGCGACTGGTCCTCGGCGGCTCCGCCGTCGGCGCCACCTTCGGTGGCATCACCGGCGTGCTCATCGTCAACTCGCCCGAGGCGTACGACCGTTACCGGGTCTGGGTGCTCGGCTCGCTGGCCGGCGTTGAGGGCTGGACGACGCTGCGCCAGCTCGCCCCCGTCCTCGGCGCGGGCTTCCTGCTCGCCCTGCTCACCACCCGACCGCTCACCGCCCTCGCCCTCGGCGACGACCTCGCCCGCGGCCTCGGCCACCGCCCCGGCGCCACCCGCGCGGCCGTCGCCGTCGCCGTCACCCTGCTCACCGCCTCCGCCGTCGCCCTGGCCGGGCCGATCTCCTTCCTCGGCCTGCTCGCCGGCTTCCTGGCCCGCGCCCTCGCCGGGCCCCGGATCGGCCGACTCACCCTGCTCGCCGGGCTGTTCGGCGCCGCCGTGCTCACCGGCGCGGACGTGCTCGCCCGGGTGGTGGCCCGGCCCTTCGAGGCACCGGTCTCGGTGATCGTCGCCCTGGTCGGCGCCCCGGCGCTGATCGCCATCGTCCGCTCCCGCCGCTCCGCCGCACTGGCGCTCACCGACCCGGCCACCGACGCCCCGCCCGTCGACCGCTCCCAACCACGCCTGGTGCGGCCGGACTTGGCACTGCGCCACGGCGGCTGGTCGCTGCTCGTCCCGCGCCAGCCACTGCTCGCCGGCGTCGCCCTGGCCGCCGCGCTGCTCGCCGCCGTGGTCGCCTCCGCCCACGCCGGACAGAGCGAGCTCGGCCTCGGCCGCACCTTCCAGGCCGTGTTCGGCTACGGCGACCGGCTGGACGTGCTACTGGTGCAGAAGTTCCGGCTCGGGCGGATCGTCGCCGGACTCGCCGCCGGCGCCGCCCTCGGACTGGCCGGCTGCCTCACCCAGACCCTCGCCCGCAACCGACTGGCCACCCCCGAACTCCTCGGCGTCAACGACGGCGCCACCGCCGCCGTGCTGATCTCCGTCACCGCCTCCGGCACCTTCGGCGCCTGGTGGGCCGGACCGCTCGGCGCGCTGGCCGCCGTCCTGGTGGTCACCCTGGTCTCCGGAGGGCTCGGCGCGCGCGGCCACCGGGTGCTGGTGGTCGGGCTCGCCATGTCGGCCCTGGCCTCGGCGGTCATCCAGGTCGCACTGGCCCGGCGCTCGCTCAACTCGGCGGGCTCGCTGTACGTCTGGACCTCCGGCAGCCTCAACGGGCGGGACTACGCCATCGCCGCGCCCGTACTGATCGGACTCGCCGTGCTGGTGCCGCTCGCCCTGGTGGTGGCCCGCCGACTGGCGGTGCTGCGCTTCGACGACAGCGTGGCCGCCTCGCTCGGCGTCGACCCCGGCCGGGTCCGGCTGCTCTGCCTGCTGCTGGCCGTCGCGCTCGCCGGGCTCGCCGTCGGCGTCTGCGGGCCGGTCGGCTTCGTGGCACTCGCCGCCCCCGTGATCGCTGCCCGACTGGCCGGGCCCACCCGCGTCCCGGTGCTCGGCTCGGCCCTGACCGGCGCACTGCTCGTCGTGCTCGCGGACGCCCTGGGACGGGTGCTGGTCGGCGGGGTGGAGATCCCGGTCGGCATCGTCAGCACCGTGCTCGGCGGGCCCTTCCTGCTCTGGATCCTGCTCTCCCGCCGCACCAACTGATGAGGATATGAGCGAAGTTGAAGGCCTTTCCAGTGATCGGACCCGACCCCGACGACCCCGCGTACCGGCTGGTCACCTTCGTCCACGAGGAGGACGAGGGAGCCGACGGGGACGACTGCGACGGCGTGCTCGCCCTGCTGCACACCGTCACCGACAAGGACCGGCACGCCGGCGACCTCACCCCCCACCTGATGGAACGCCGCAACGGCCGCTGGGAACTCACCTACCGGCTGCGCGCCGACCACCGCGCCTCCTACCAGTTGCACCCCTTCCACGGCCCGCCCCCCGGCACCACCCGGGCCGACTGGCTGCACGTCCTCGACCACGCCCGCCCCGACCGGCACGACACCGAACCCCGACTCCCGGCCCGCGACGGCCGCCATCCCTCCTCGGTGCTCAGCCTGCCGCAGGCTCCCGCCCAGCCGTACGTCCGGCGGCGCCCGGGCGTGCCGCGCGGGCGGACCGTCCGGCACACCGTCGCCGGGCGGCGGGTCGACGTCCACCTCCCCGCCGGTCACGGCACCGGGCCGCACCCGGTCGCGGTGCTGCTGGACGGCGAGATGTGGGGCGAGGTGCTGTCCGTCGGCGACACCCTCGACAACCTGACGGCGGACGGTGCGATCCCGCCCACGGTCACCCTGCTCGTCCACACCATGGGACCGGGCCGGCCTGCCGACCTCGGCTGCAACCCGGCCTTCGTCGACCTGCTCGCCGACCGCCTCCTCCCTTGGGCCGCAACGGAGTTCGACGCCGCCACCGACCCGCGCCGCACCGTCATCGCCGGCCAGAGCGCCGGCGGCCTCACCGCCGCCTTCGCCGCCTTCCACCGCCCGGAGCGGTTCGGCAACGCGCTCTCCCAGTCCGGCTCCTTCTGGTGGCCGGACGAGACCGAGTTCGACGCGGGGAGCGAGTGGCTCACCCGCCGCTTCGCGGTCGAACCCCTGCGGGAGGCCCGGTTCTGGATCGAGGTCGGTCTCCAGGAGTGGATGCTGCTCAGCCAGAACCGGCACCTGCGGGACGTCCTCACCGCCCGCGGGTACGACGTCCGCTACCGAGAGTTCAACGGCGGCCACGACTACGCCTGTTGGCGCGGCGGCCTGGCCGACGGGCTCGCCCACCTGCTGGGGTCACCCGCAAGGAGGATTTAGGTCGATTCGCATACATCCGAGGCCCATCCGGACGTAGCGTCGGAACCCACACTGAGTGACCTGGGGGGTCAGCGATGAACGCGTCCTCGTCCGCCACGCCGCCGCCGATGTCGTGGCAGTACTGCGGCGACCAGCTCAAGCTGTGGCGCGCTCGCGCCGGAGTCAGCCGCGAGGACCTGGCCACCCAGGCCGGGTACAGCTACGAGAGCCTGCGGTCGATGGAGGCGGGGAGGCGCAAGCCGTCGCTGCACCTGCTGCAGGTGGCGGACGAGATGTGCGACGCGAAAGGCATCCTTGTCGCGGGGGCAGAGTTCCTGAAACCGGAGAAGTACCCCTCGTCCGCCGAAGACTACATGAAGTACGAAGCGGAGGCCGTAGCACTCAACTGGTACGAGAACCACTTCTTTCCGGGTCTGTTGCAGACCGAGGAGACCGTAAGAGCACTCCTCAACTCCCACTGGCCGCCGCTCGACGACGAAACGGTCGAAACCCGTGTCGCCGCAAGGTTGGAACGCCGGGAAATGCTGAAGGTACAAACCAGGGCGTTCAACTTTCTCATCGAGGAAGGCGTCCTGCGCCGACCCCTGACAACTGTCGAAGCCCACCACCGACAGCTGCATCACGTCCTGACCGTCGGCGAGGCGCGCCACATCACGATTCAGGTGGTTCCGTCCCGAGGAATTCATCCCGGCCTGAACGGCCAGTTCATCCTTCTCGAAACAGCTGAGCACCAGTGGCTCGCATATGAGGAGGGCCAGGCGTTGGGCATGCTGCACGCAGATCCCGCCAGGGTGAGCATCCTCAGCCACCGCCATGAAATGATCCTCCGGCAGGCACTCGACCCCGAGTCCTCGGCCAAGCTGATCAGCGAGTTGCTGGAGGAGCTATGAACGACGCGCTGGCCTGGTTCAAGTCCAGCCACAGCAACACCGAGGGCGGAGCCTGCGTCGAGGTCGCCCTGACCCCGGACTCCGTCCGCGTGCGGGACTCCAAGGACAGGTCCGGCCCCCAGCTCGCCTTCACCCCCGAGGCCTGGACCGTCTTCGTCCGACTCGCCCGATCCGGCTTTCCTCTGAGCCAGTGAACCCGTCGAGCCTTTGAGCCTACAGAGACACTGCCCGAACGCCCGGGGCCCCGGCCGCCCCAACCGCCTCCCGCGGCCCCCCGAACCAGGAAAGAAAGAATGAGA
>NZ_JBHXEG010000008.1:78079-127078 GCF_042724935.1 Kitasatospora sp. NPDC127060 | reverse complement strand
ACCACCCTCCTCCCCCTCCCACAGCGACCCGTCCTCCAAATCCCCCCACAACACCACCCCCCCCCCCCCCGGGGCCCCGGCCACCCCCCCGGCCGGCGCGGCCCCACAGGACCTGGCTACTTCTGCTTGATCGCCGAGATGTCGAACTCCAGCACGACCTTGTCGCCGACCAGCACGCCACCGCCCTCCAGCGCCGCGTTCCAGGTCACCCCGAACTCCTTGCGGCTGATCGTCGCCGAACCCTCCAGGCCCACCCGCAGGTTGCCGTACGGGTCGACGGCATTGCCGGTGTACTCGAAGTCGATGCTCACCGAGCGGGTGGTGTCCTTGATGGTGAGGTCACCGGTCACCCGGTACTCGGTGTCGGACTTCACCTCGACCGAGGTGGAACGGAAGGTGATCTCGGGGAAGTTCGGCGCGTCCAGGAAGTCGTTGGTCCGCAGGTGCTGGTCGCGCTGCTCCACCCCGGAGTCGATGCTCTCCGCCTTGATCACCACCTGGCCGGTCGATCGCGACGGATCGCCGCCGTCCAGGTGGGCGCTGCCCTCGAACTGCCCGAACGAGCCCCGGACCTTGGTCACCATGGCGTGACGCGCGACGAAGCCGATCCGGGAGTGCGCGGGGTCGAGGACGTAGTCCCCGGTGAGCTCGGTGAGCGAAACGGTCACGGGGTACCTCCGAGTTGGCTTGGGTCCTGGCGTCAGTCTGCAACGTGTCAGCCCGATGCAGTACCCCCCGCCCGCCGCGCGGCGCCGCCCCGCCAGGTTCCCGCCAACGGGTGAAGCCACCTCAGTCCCGGTACGGGACCAGCCGCGCCAGGTCCAGCTCGAAGCCGAACGGCTCGGGGATCCGGATCGTCTCGCCGAACTCCCGGTCGGTCCGGGTGTGGTAACGGTCGCGGTTCGGTTCGGAGAACAGGGTGACCGACTTACGGCGTGGATCGATGATCAGATAAAGGGGGAAGCCCATACGCGGGTAGTCGCGGACCTTGCCCGTCCAGTCGTTCTCCGGGTTGGAGGGCGACACGACCTCGACCGCGATCAGGGCCAGCTCGGCGGGGATGTCGTGGCCACCGAGCTCGATGACGTCCTCGGGCAGGTAGGTGAGGTCGGGATTGCGAACGGCACCCGCGCCCGGCGAGGAGAGGTCGCTGTTGCCGGTCGGGAAGTACCCCGCCGGGCAGTGCGCCTCGAACTGGCGCTGCACGATCGACAGGTTCAGCTGGTGGATCGACGACGGCGACGCCTGCATGACGATGATCTCGCCGGACAGCTCGACTTTGTAGCCGCTCGGGAGGGCCTGTCGGGCCTCTTCGAGAAGACGGTAGTGCTCGGGATTCATGCGATCTCCTCCGGTGCTCCTGCCACCGTACGGTAGTCGGGGCGGGCGGGACGTCGCTCCCGCCCGCCCCGATCACATGCTCCTCAGGCCTCCGGCGGCGGGGGTGGGCCCTCGGTGGGGAGGCGGCGGGCGAGGAGGGCTCCGGCGGCGATCAGGGTGGCCGTGAGGGCGAGGGCGAGGCGGTAGGGGGTGGGGTCGGGGCCGTCGGTGAGGGCGCCGATCAGGGCGGCGGTGGCGGCGATGCCGAGGGCGCCGCCGAGGGTGCGGAGGATGGTGAACAGGGCCATCGCCCGGCCCAGCGCAGGGGCCGGGACGTCGGCGAAACCGGCGATCTGGACGGTGAGCACGGCGGTGCCCAGCACCAGTCCGACGGCGAACATCAACGCCCTTACGGCCCAGGGATTCTCGGCGAAGCCGAGGGCGGCGAGGACCGTCGCGGCCAGCAGCAGGGCGGGCAGCGCGAGGCAGCGCGGGCCGAGCCGGGGCAGCAGGCGGTCGACCACCCGGGAGGCGGCCAGCAGGCCGATCGCCTCCGGGAAGACGCTCAGCCCGGCGTCCAACGCCGTTGCGCCGCGAACGGCTTGGTAGAGCAGCGGGAGGACGAACAGGGCGCCCATCAGTCCGGCCGAGGTGAGCAGGGCGAGCCAGCCCGCCGCGCCGTAGGACCGCTCGGCGAGCAGGCGCAGGTCCACCAGCGGTGCGGGGGCGCGGAGTTGGTTCCGTACGGCGAGCCCGAGCAGCGCCGCCCCGGCGAGTCCGCCGAGCCAGACCGCCGGAGCGGACCAGCCGTGGGCGGGCCCGAAGCCGAGAGCGTAGGTGAGCAGGCCGAGGCCGGGGGTGGCGAGCAGGAAGCCGCGGGTGTCGAAGCGGCCGGCCGGGGGTTCCGGCTCGCTCCGCAGCGCGAGCAGGCCGATGGTGACGGCGGCGATCCCGATCGGCAGGTTGACCAGGAACAGCCAGTGCCAGGAGAGGTGTTCGGTGAGGAAGCCGCCGAGCGGGGGCCCGAGGGCGGGCATCAGGGCGGTCGGCACGATCAGGATCCGGCCCAGCCGCGGACGCTCCTGCGGCTCGAAGGCACGGAACAGCAGCGTCATGCCGACCGGGGTGAGCAGTCCGCCGGCCACGCCCTGGCCGGCGCGGGCGGTGGCCAGCGCGCCGAGGCCGGGGGCGGCGGCGCACAGGGCGGAGGCGAGGGTGAAGGCGGCGAGCGCGCCGAGGAACACCCGCTTCACGCCGTACCGGTCACCGAGCCAGCCGGCCACCGGCAGACCGAGGGCGAGGCCGACCAGGAAGGCCGTCTCGACGGCGTTGGCCGCGGGGACGGGTCGGCCGAAGTCCTCGGCGATGCGGTAGAGCGCGGGGTTGACGATGGTGGAGTCGAGGCCGTTCATGCACATCGCGGCGGTGTGGACGACGACCACGGCGGCGCGCCCCGCGAGCAGGGGGCGCGCCGGGGACTCGACGGCCGGAGGGGTCACAGGTCGGTCCAGTGCGCTGTGATCCAGGCGAGTGCGTCGGGTCGCGCGCAGGGGCCGTGGGCGACGCCCCAGCCGGCCGGGACGGCGGCGAAGGCGGGCCACAGGGAGTGCTGGCCCTGATCGTTGACGAGGGCCAGGAACTCGCCGTCGGCGTCGAAGGGGTTGGCGGGGGCGTCACTCATCGGAGGACCTCTCCAGGTGGTCGGCGATCACGCGGGCGATGTGCGCGATAGGGGCGGGCAGGGTCATGTCCTTGTGGGAGCAGGCCACGTCGGTGTTGTCGATCCGGCCGGACACGTAGGGGGCCCAGAGTGCGGGCACCAGGGAGTCGTCGACGGTGTCGACGGTGGCGCGGAAGAACAGCACGTCGCCGTCGTAGCGGCGGTGGTCGTAGCCGCGCACCAGGTGGTTGGTGTTGAGGTAGATCTCGTTGAGCGCGCTGACGGTGGCCCGGTCGAGCCCGGCCAGCGGGCTGCCCTCGCGTCCCAGCAGCGCGATCACGGCGTCGAGTTCTAGCGGCTGCCGGTCGAGGTCGGCCGGGCCGAAGCCGCCCATGGTGAGCAGGGCCTCCAGGGCCTCGGCCTGGTCGGGGACGGGCAGTTCGCGGAAGCCCTCGGCCGGGTAGGCGTCCAGGACGGCGAGCAACTCGACGCGCTCGCCCAGCTCCTGGAGTCGGACGGCCACCGCGTGGGCGATGATCCCGCCGGTGGACCAGCCGAGCAGCCGGTACGGCCCCTCTGGCTGGACCTCGCGCAGCCGGTCGGCGTAGTGCGCGGCCAGGTCCTCCAGGGTGGCGGGCAGCGGTTCGCCGGCGGTGGCGGCGCCGACGCCCTGGGCCTGGAGGCCGTAGATCGGCACGTCGGCCGGGAGGTGACGGATCAGGCCGGTGTAGCACCAGCTCAGGCCGCCCGCCGGATGGACGGCGAACAGCGGGGCGCGCCGTCCGGGGGCGGTGGGCCGTAGCGGCAGCAGGACGTCCAGCGCGTCGGCGTCGCGGGCGCCGTCCGACAGCGCCGCGTCGAGGGCGGCCACGCTGGGCGCCTGGAACAGGGTGCCGATGCCGACGTCCAGGCCGAGCACCTCACGGATCCGGCCGGCCAGCCGCACCACCAGCAGGGAGTGCCCGCCGAGCGCGAAGAAGTCGTCCTCGACCCCGACCGCCGCCAACCCCAGCACTTCGGCGAAGAGTTGGCAGAGCTGCTGCTCGCGCGGGCTGCGCGGCGGGCGGCCGGCTCCGGCGGCCGGGGCGTCGGGGGCGGGCAGGGCACGGCGGTCGAGCTTGCCGTTGGCGGTCAGCGGCAGCCGGTCGAGCAGCACCACGGCGGATGGCACCATGTGGGCGGGCAGGCCGGCGGCGGCGTGGGCGCGAACGTCCTCGGGCGTGGCGTCGGCGGCGACGATGTAACCGACCAGTCGCTTGTCGCCGGGGGCGTCCTCGCGGACCATCACGGCGGCGTCGGCCACCGCCGGGTGGGCGGCCAACACGGCCTCGATCTCGCCGGGTTCGATCCGGAAGCCGCGCAGCTTGACCTGCTGGTCGGCGCGGCCGAAGTACTCCAGGACGCCGTCGGGGCGGCGGCGGGCGAGGTCGCCGGAGCGGTACATCCGGGTGCCGGGCTCGTCGAAGAGCCCGGCGTACGGGTCGGCGACGAAGCGGGTGGCGGTGAGGCCGGGGCGGCCGAGGTAGCCGCGGGCCAGTCCGGCCCCGGCCACGTACATCTCGCCGGTGACGCCGGGCGGGACGGGCTGGAGGTGCTGGTCGAGGACGTAGACCCGCAGGTCGGGGATGTTGACGCCGATGGTGCTGCTGCTGGTGGCGGCGGCGCTCGCCCGGTCGAGGGCGATGTGGGAGACGTGCACGGTGGTCTCGGTGATGCCGTACATGTTGACCAGGGTGGGCGCGTCCTGCGGGTGCCGGGAGTACCAGTCGTCGAGGCGGCCGAGTTCGAGCGCCTCGCCGCCGAACACCACGTAGCGCAGGGCGAGGTCGGTGCCGGGGCGGTCCCGGTCGGCGGCGCTGAGCTGGTAGAAGGCGGACGGCGTCTGGTTGAGCACGGTGACGCGTTCGCGGGCGAGCAGGTCGAGGAAGGCGGCCGGGTCGCGGCTGACCAGGTGCGGGACGACGACCAGGTGGCCGCCGTGCAGCAGGGCGCCCCACAGCTCCCAGACCGAGAAGTCGAAGGCGTAGGAGTGGAAGAGGGTCCAGACGTCCTGGGCGCCGAAGCCGAACCAGTGGTCGGTGGAGCTGAACAGCCGGGCCACGTTGCGGTGGGTGACGGGCACGCCCTTGGGGCGGCCGGTGGAGCCGGAGGTGTAGATGACGTAGGCGGTGTCGTCGGGGCGCAGCGGACGGGTGCGCTCGTGCTGGGCCAGCGGGGTGGCCGGGAAGTCCGCCGACTCCGCGCCGTCGACCAGGAGTCGGGGTACCGCGTGGGCGGGCAGCCGGGGCGCGGTGGCCCGGTCGGTGAGCAGGGCGGCGGGGGTGGCGTCGGCCAGCATGTAGGCGAGGCGGTCGGCCGGGTAGTCCGGGTCCAGCGGGAGGTAGGCGGCGCCGGACTTGGCCACCGCGAGCAGGGCGACGACCAGGTCGACCGAACGGGGCAGGGCGAGGGCGACGATGGTGCCGGGGCCGGTGCCGTGGGCGGCCAACAGCCGGGCCAGCCGGTCGGCGCGGGCGGCGAGTTCGGTGTAGTCGAGCCGCTCCTCCGCGCAACTGACGGCGGTGGCCGTCGGGTTGGCGGCGGCGGCCGCCTCGAACAGCTCCGGCAGGGTGGCGGTCGAGGAGGCGGGCAAGGAGCCGGTCGGGGCGGCGGTCGGCGCGGCGCTCGGGACGGCGGTCGGCGCGGTGTCCGCCGGGGTGCCGTTCCACTCCACCAGGGCGCGGTGGCGCTCCTCGGCGCTGATCAGCGGAAGTCGGCCGATCGGAGTGTCCGGGGCGTCGGCGGCGGCGGTGAGCAGTCGGGTGAGTCGGTCCCCGAGCCCGGCCACGGTGGCGGCGTCGAAGAGGTCGGTGCGGTACTCCAGGAAGCCGCCGATGCCGCCGCCGGGCAGCTCCCCGGCGTTCAGGGTGAGGTCGAACTTGGCGGTGCCGCTGGGGATCGCGGCGATCTCGGCGGTCAGGCCGCCGCCCAGGGCGGTGGGCCGGTCGGCGCGGCTCTGCCAGGCGAGCATCACCTGGAACAGCGGGTGCCGGGCGAGCGAGCGGGCCGGGTTGAGCTCCTCGACCAGCCGGTCGAATGGCAGGTCTGCGTGCTCGTGCGCGGCCAGGACGGTGCCGCGCACCCGCTGGAGCAGCTCGCGGAAGCTCGGGTCGCCGGAGGTGTCGGTCCGCAGGACCACGGAGTTGACGAAGTAGCCGACGAGCGCGGCGGTCCGCTCGTCCTCGCGGCCGGCCAGCGGCGTGCCGATGGGGATGTCGGTGCCGCAGCCGTGCCGGGTGAGCAGGGCGGCGAGGCCCGCCTGGACGGCCATGAAGACGGTGCCGCCGGCGGCCCGGGCCAGCCCGGCGAGGGCGGCGTGCGCCTCGGCGCCGAGGGCGAAGGGCACGGTGGCGCCGTCGTGGCCGGCCACGGCCGGGCGGGGACGGTCGGTGGGCAGGTCCAGCTGGTCGGGCTGCCCGGCGAGGGCGGCGCGCCAGTGCTCGGTCTGCCGCACGGCGAGCGGGGTGGGCGCCTCGGCGGTGCCGAGCAGCTGCCGCTGCCAGGCCACGTGGTCGGCGAACTGGACGGCCGGCGGCTCCTGTCGGGGTGTGTGACCGGCGAGCCGGGCGGTGTAGGCGGCGGCGAGGTCGCGCAGCAGCGGGGTGGTGGAGGCGCCGTCGCTCGCGATGTGGTGGAGCAGCAGGAGCAGGGTGTGCCGCTCGGGGCCGTGGGTGAACAGCGTTGCCCGCAGCGGTGGTTCGGCGCCGAGGTCGAAGGCGTACCGGACGGCCTCGGCCACGTGTCCACTGCCGTCGCCGTCCGCGTCGCCGTCCCCGTCCCCGTCCCCGTCCCCGTCCCCGTCGCTGCCGCTGCTGCCGCCGTGGTGGAGTTCGATCGGGGCTGCGGGCAGGATGCGCTGGTACGGGGTGCCGTTCGGCTCCTCACCGTAGACCGTGCGCAGGATTTCGTGCCGGGCGGTGAGGTCGCCGAGGGCGAGGGTGAGGGCGGCGCGGTCGAGCGGGCCGGTGAGGGTGAGGGCGAGCGGGATGTTGTAGGTGGGGGTGGGGCCTTCGAGGCGGTGCAGGAACCAGAGGCCGCGCTGGGCGGGCGAGAGCGGGAGGCGCTCGGTGCGGGGTACCGGCACCAGCGCGGGGCGCTGCTCGGGCGCCGGACCGCCGCCCTGGAGCAGGGTGGCGAGGGCGGCCGGGGTCGGGTGGCGGAACACGTCGGCGAAGGCGACCGGCGCGGCGAAGGTCTCGCGCAGCCGGGCGGCCAGTCGGCCGGCCAGCAGGGAGTGCCCGCCGAGGTCGAAGAAGGAGTCCTCCCGCCCGGGGGCGGCGGGCAGGCCGAGGACGTCGGCGAACAGCCCGCAGACCAGTTCCTCCTGCGGGGTGGCGGCGGCCGCACCGGGGGTGGGGGTGGCGGGCTCCGGGAGGGCGCGGTGGTCGAGCTTGTCGTGGGCGGTGCGCGGCAGTTCGTCCAGCAGCAGGACGGCCGCCGGGACCAGGTGGGCGGGCAGCCGGGCGGCGAGCGCGGCGCGCAGCTCCTCCGGGTCGGGCGCGTCACCGGCGGCGGGGACGACGTAGCCGAGCAGTCGCTTGCCCTGCGGTCCGGGCCGGGCGATCACCACCGCCTGGGCCACACCCGGGAGTTGGGTGAGCGCGGCGGCGATCTCGCCGGGCTCGATCCGGAAGCCGCGGATCTTCACCTGGCCGTCGGCCCGGCCGAGGAACTCCAGGGTGCCGTCGGGGCGGCGGCGGGCGAGGTCGCCGGTGCGGTACATCCGCTCACCGGACGGGCCGAAGGGGTCGGCGAGGAAGCGTTCGGCGGTGAGGTCGGGACGGCCGAGGTAGCCGCGGGCCAGGCAGGCGCCGGCCACGTACAGTTCCCCGGTGACGCCGTCGGGGGCGGGGCGCAGCGAGCCGTCCAGGACGTAGGCGCGGGAGCCGCGCACCACCCGGCCGACCGGGGCGCCGTCCGGGCCCGGGGTCCAGGCGTAGGCGTCGACGGTGGTCTCGGTGGGGCCGTAGAGGTCGATCGGGTGCAGGCCGGGGACGGCGGCCAGCCGCTGCCAGAGGGCGGGCGGGGTGGCTTCGCCGCCGACGGCGAGGACCGAAGGACGGTGCCGGTCCTCGTCCAACGCGCCTTCGGTGATCAGGACTTCGAGGTAGGAGGGGGTGAGGTCGAGGTAGTCGATGCGCTCCCGGTGGAGGTGGGCCGCGAGCGCGGCCGGGTCGCGGTAGGTGGCGTCGTCCAGCAGGTGGAGTTCGTGGCCGTGGACCATCCACAGCACCGGGTCCCAGGAGGCGTCGAAGGCGAAGGACGCGCTGTGGGCGATGCGCAGCCGGTCGCGGCCGGTGCGGCGGAGGGCGGGGGCGATGTGGTCCTCGCCGTGGCCCGCGTGCAGGTTGGCGAGCGCGGCGTGGGTGACGATCACGCCCTTGGGGCGACCGGTGGAGCCCGAGGTGTGCAACACGTAGGCGGCGTCGTGGAGTCGGGGCGGCGGCGGGGCGGTGTCCGGCGCGCCGTCGGCGTCCGACTCGTGCGGAGCGTCCGGACTGTGAGCGGCGCCCGGCTCGTGCCCGGCGTCCGGCGTGCCGTCGGCGTCCGCCGACAGCCGGACGGTGGGCAGGCCGGGCGGCAGGTCGAGGGCGGTGAGCGCGTCGGGGGTGCCGAGAGCGCAGACCGGGCGGGCGTCGGCCAGCACGGCGGCGAGCCGCTGCCGGGGGTGGGTCAGGTCGAGGCTGACGCAGGCGCCGCCGGCCTTGAGCACGGCGAGCATCGCGACCAGGGTGTCGGCGCTGCGCGGCAGGGCGAGTGCGACGGGTGCGCCGGCCCGGACGCCGAGGGCGGCCAGACGGTGGGCGAGACGGTTGGACCGGCGCTCCAGCTCGGCGAAGGTGAGGGCGGCCGGACCGCAACGGACCGCGACGGCGTACGGGGTGCGGGCGGCCTGGGCGGAGAACAGCTCGGGCACGGTCCGCTCGACCGGCGGCTCGGCGCGGCCCTCGGTGGCCCGGCGAAGGGCGTCGGCGTCCAGCAGGTCGATCCGGCCGATCGGCGTCCGCGGGTCGGTGAGCAACTGCTCGGCGAGGGCGTCGAGGTAGCGCAGCAAGCCGTCCCGGTGGGTGGCGAGCGAGCCGGCGCCATGACGGGCCGGGTCGGCGTCGAGCGCCAGCCGCAGGGAGCCGTCGGGGCCGGGTGAGACGTTGACGGCGAGGTCGTCCACGGGTCCGGCGGCGAGGTTGCGGACCACGCCGGGCAGGCCGGCCAGGTCGAGGTCGGCCTCGAAGGCCTTGATGTTGACCATCGGGCCGAACAGGGCGCGGCGCCCACCGGTCAGGCCGAGGTCGCGGCGCAGGTCCTCCAGGGGGTAGCGCTGGTGGCGGCGGGCGGTGCGCAGGGCACGGACCACCCGATGCAGCAGCTCCTCGGCGGAGTCGGCGGGGCGGACGGCGAGGCGCAGCGGGAGGACGTTGGCGGTGGCGACGGGCGTGCGCAGGGCGGCCGGGCCGCGGCGGTTGGCCAGCGGCAGGCCGAGCACCACGTCCTCGGCGCCGGTCAGGCGGTGCAGGTAGCCGGCGGTCGCGGCGAGCAGGAGTTCGGCCCAGGTGGCTCGGACGGCGGTGGCCGCGCGCTCCAGGCACTCCCGAGCGCCGGCGGGCAGGGTGGCGGTGACGCACAGCGGGGCCGACGCGCTGCCCGGGCCGTCGGCGGGAGTACCGGTACCGGTCAGGGCGGCGGGCGTGCCCGGCAGGTCGGCGCGCGCGCTGGGCAGGGTGGCGGGGGCCTCGGCGCCGGCGAGGTGGGCGGTCCAGTGGGCGCGGTCCGCCGCGTAGTCGCCGCTCGCGCGGTAGGCGGCTTCCTCGGCGGCGGCTTCGGCGAGGCCCGCGAAGGGGCTGGGGCCGGGTCCGGTGCCACTGGTGTGCGCGGTGTAGCGGGCAGCGACGCGCTCGCCGAGGAGTGTCAACGCGTAGGCGTCGACCGCGAGATGGTGGATCCGGCGGTACCAGAGCCGACGGTCGTCGGCGAGCCGGATGAGGGCCTGGGTGAACAGCGGGCCGGTGGAGAGGTCGGCCGGGCGGGCGAGATCGGCGCGCATCCAGGCCTCGGCCTCGGCGTCCGGGTCGTGGGCGGCGCGCAGGTCGAGGCGGTGCAGCGGCCAGTGGGGGGCGTCGGGGTTCGGCCGCTGGTGCGGGGTGCCGTCCGGGCCGGCGACCACGACCACGCCGAGCGCCTCGGCCTCGTCCACCGTCTGCCGCAGGGCCGCCTCGAACGCGTCCTCGTCGAGCCGTCCGGTGATCTCGACGGCGTCGCCGGTGTTGTAGACCGGGCTGTCCGGGTCGAGCGACTGGCCGTACCAGACGGCGGCCTGGGCGGCGAGCAGCGGGACGTCGGCGGGCCGCGCCCCGGTGGGCTGGTGATCGGCGGGGTGCGTTTCGACGGCGGGCATGGTGCGGAGAGCTCCTCGGGGATCCGGAACGCCTTACTTAGGTTAGCCTAACCTAACTTCATGTGATCTGATCAACGGCCCGGTGCCGGCCACGCCCACCCCGAGACCGCCTTCGGGGAACACCGGGCGGCGGCCTGGCGCGGCGAACTGCTGCGCACCCACCGCTACTTCGTCACCGCGCCGGCCCACGGCCTGGCCACCGCCTTCACGGCGAGCCTCGGCAGCGGGCCGGTCACCGTCGCGTCGGTCTGCGAGTACGACGTCCTGCCCGGCCTCGGGCACACTGAACGTTGTTCACCGTTCGCTGTCGTCATCCACCGTCACCCGTCCGTCAGCACCACGGCCGCCCCCGTCCGCAGCGGCCAGAGGAACCCCCAGTGCGGCAGCCGCAGTTGCAGCACCCGGTCCCCCGGCCCGAGCGGATGGGCGCCCTGCAGTTCCCGCACCCGCCGGTCCGCCTCACCATGGGTCAGGCGGACGGCGCCCGGGCGCCCGCCCGGGCCGTACCCGACGCAGAGCAGGTGCTGCGGGGTGAGCGCCCGCGGCGGATCGGTGTCCAGCTCAGCCGAGGCGTCCAGCCCGGCCACCGCCCCCGGCACGGCCTCCCCCAGCACGCACACCAGCTCGTTCCGGGCGACCAGCCACTCCCGCCGCCCGGGCGGGTCCGCCGGGTCCAGCGACAGGTACGCCGCCCCCGACTTGACCACCGCGAGCAGCGCCGTCAGCGATTCCTCCGGGCGGCGGGCCGGTGCCAGCCCGACCGTCGCCCCCGGCCGGGCACCGCGCCGGAGCAGTACCCGCGCCAGCCGGTTGGCCGAGGCGTTCAGGTCCCGGTACGTCACCGTCCCGCCGTCCGCCAGCACCAACGCCGGGGCGTCCGGAGTCCGGGCCGCCTGCGCCTCGACCGGGCCGACCACGGTGGTGGCCGGGTGCTCGACCGCCGGTCCGGACCCCAGCCGGCCCGGCAGGACCAGTCCCTCCGCCGAGACCGGGGCCGGGACCGCTCCCGGCAGCTCCGCCGACGCGGCGCCCGACGGCCCCGCGCCCGCCTCCCGTACGACCCCCGTCATCAGGCCACACCCAGCAGTTCGGCCCAGGCCGCGACGGACGGCCGCTCCGCCAGCCGGACGAACGCCACCTCGGCGCCCTCGGCGCGCCAGCGCTCGGCGAGTGTCATCAGTCGGATCGAGTCCAGCCCCCAGTCCGCCAGGTCCTCCTCCAGCGGGATGTCCGCCGGGTCCCCGCCGAGCAGGTCGGCGACCTCGGCCCGGATCCGCTCCACGCTGAAGCCCGCACCCGCCACTCCACTCATTCCCTTCACTCCGCTCACTGCTCTCACTGCCCTACCGTCCCGTCCAGCGCCCCCAGCACGGCCCCGGTGGTGGTGACCACCCCGCACCGCCCGGCGATCCACTCCAGTGCCGCCCGGTGCTCCTCCGGTCCGAAGTCGGCCACCGCGTCGGCCACCACGAAGGCACGGACGTCCCGCATCCAGGCGTCGCAGGCGGTGGCCTGGACGCCGATGTGGGCGTACACCCCGGTGATCACCAGCTGGTCCCGGCCGTGGTCGCACAGCAGCCGCTCCAACTCGGTGCGCACGAAGGCGCTGTACTTCCACTTGGTGAGCACGGTGTCCCCCGGCGCGGGGGCGACGGCCGGGGCGATCGCCGTGGCGCGCGGGTCGTCGGGGATGCCCGGCCCCCAGAAGTCCTGCTGCAGCCCGCGTTCGGCCGGGCTCTGCCCGCCGCGCTGGGCCGAGTAGACGACCGGCACCCCGTTCGCACCCGCCGCCTTGGTCAACGCGGCGACGTTGTCGAGGAGTTCGGGCGCAGGAGCGGCGTCGCCGGGGAACGCGTCCAGGAAGTGGTTCTGCAGGTCGTGCACCAGCAGGACGGCGCGGGCCGGGTCCACCGTCCAGGAGACCCGGTTGGCGGGCAGGTCCTCGACGGCCGGCAGCGGATAGGAGGGAATGCGGGGCAGGCCCACGATGGTCGAACTCCTCAAGTGGGTTGGCGGGCTTCAGAAATGGGAGCCGGAGGCGGAACGGGTGAGGGAGGCCGCGATGGCGGCCCGCAGGTCCTTCTTGCTGACCTTGCCGATCCCGGTGGCGGGAAAGGCGTCGACGAACTCCACGCGGTCCGGCACCTTGTAGTCGGCCAGGCCGCGCTGCCGCACGAAGCGCTTCAACTCGACGCCCTTCGGCGGCTGTGCACGGTGCTCGGCGCGGATCACCACGTACGCGCAGGTCCGCTCGCCCAGGTACGGGTCGGGCATCGACACCACCGCCGCGTCGTGCACGGCCGGGTGGGCGAGCAGGTGGTTCTCGATCTCCTCGGCGGCGACCTTCTCGCCGCCCCGGTTGATCTGGTCCTTGGCCCGGCCCTCGACCACCAGGTGGCCGCTGGGCAGCCGGCGGACCAGGTCGCCGGTGCGGTAGAAGCCGTCCGGGGTGAAGGAGTCGGCGTTGTGCCCGGGCGCGTTCCAGTAGCCGCGGATGGTGTACGGGCCGCGGGTGAGCAGGTGTCCGGTGGTTCCGTCGGGCAGGTCGCGGTCCTGGTCGTCGACGACCCGGACCTCGTCGTCGGGCGAGATCGGGCGGCCCTGGGAGGTGGTGATCAGCTCCTCCGGGTCGTCCAGCCGGGTGTAGTTGACCAGGCCCTCGGCCATCCCGAACACCTGCTGGAGCGTGCAGCCCAGCACCGGCCGCACCCGCCGGGCCGCCTCCGTGCTGAACTTGGCGCCGCCGACGAGCAGGACCTCCAGGCTCTCGTGGCCGCGGGCGCCGCGCTCGGCGGCGTCCAGCCACAGCAGCGCGAGCGGCGGCACCAGACCGGTGACGGTCACGCCCTCGCGCTCGATCAGCGGGAAGGCCGTCTCCGGGTTCGGCTGCGGGCAGAGCACCACCCGGCCGCCCGCGTACAGGGTGCCGAGCGAACCGGGCGAGCTGAGCGGGAAGTTGTGGGCGGCGGGCAGCACGCACAGGTAGACGCTGCGCCCGTCCAGCGCGCACAGCTCGACCGATCCGCGCAGCGAGTAGATGTAGTCGTCGTGGGTGCGCGGGATCAGCTTGGGCACGCCCGTGCTGCCGCCGGAGAGCTGCAGGAAGGCGACGTCCCCGGGCTCGGGTTCGCGCTGCGGCCCGGGCCCGTCGCAGGGCACGTCGGCCAGCCGGACGTGCTCACCCGGGTCCCCGCCGGCCACCAGCACCAGTCGCAGCGCCGGATTCTCCGCCTGGACGCGGCCGGCGAGTTCGCGGTGGTCGAAGCCGCCCTCGACGCCCGGGACGACGTACGCCACCGCGCCCGTGAACGAGCAGAAGTGCGAGACCTCCGCGTACCGGTGCGCGGGCAGCGCGAAGACGGGCAGCGCGCCGATCCGGAACAGGGCGAAGACCACCTCGAAGAACTCGGCGGCGTTCGGCAGTTGGACCACCACCCGGTCCCCGGTCCGGATGCCCCGGGCGAGCAGCCCGGCGGCCATTCGGTCGGCCCGGCGGTCGAGTTCGGCGTACGTCCAGCGCCGCTCCCCCGCCGCGACCGAGTGTCCGCCCGGGTCGACGACGGCGGTCCGCTCGCCGTGCGCGGCTGCGCGCTCGCGCAGCATCCGCCCGAAGGTCTCGCCGCGCCAGTGTCCGGCGGCCCGGTAGCGTTCGGCGAACTCGGCCGGGTACGGGGTGAATCCGTCCAGCACATCGTCCAGGGCGGTCACCGGGCCACCCCCGCGGCGTCCAGGAAGGTGCGGAACTTGGCGCTGGTCTCGGCGAGTTCGGCCTCCGGCCGGGACTGCTCGACCACCCCGGCGCCGGCGTACACCCGCAGCGTCCGTCCGTCCGCCTCCGCGCAGCGGATGGTCACCACCCACTCGCCGTCGCCGGTCTCGTCGCCCCAGCCGACCATGCCTGCGTAGAGGCCCCGGTCGAAGGGCTCGACCTCGCCGATCACCCGGCGCGCGAGGTCCGTCGGCGTCCCGCAGACGGCCGGGGTCGGGTGCAGTGCGCAGGCCAACTCCAGGGCGGAGCGGGCCGGATCGGCCAGCTCGCCGCTGATCGTGGTGGCCAGGTGCCACATCGCGGCGGTCCGCACCAGGGTGGGCCGCTCCGGCACCTCCAGGTCGCGGCAGTACGGCGCCAGCGCCGCGCGGACGGCGTCCACCACGACGGCGTGCTCGTGCAGATCCTTGGGCGATTCCAGCAGCGCGGCGGCCCGGCGCACGTCCTCGCCGAGGTCCTCGCTGCGCGGTACCGACCCGGCCAGCGGGTTGGCCAGCACGGCCGATCCCCGCCGGGAGAGCAGGAGTTCGGGGCTGGCGCCGATCAGGGTGCGGCCGCCGCCGGCCGGTACGGCGAAGGTGTAGCCGCCGGGGTCGCGGCGGGCCAGTCGCTGCAGGACGGCCGGCAGGTCGAGCGGCCGGTCGCTGCTCAGCTCCAGTGTCCGGGCCAGCACCACCTTGCTCAACTCCCCACCGCGCAGCCGCTCCACGGCCGCTGCGACGCCCGCGCCGTACACCTCGGGCGCCGGCACCGGGCGGATCCGCCAGCCGGTGTCCGCGGCCTGCGGGGCGGGCAGCGCGATCAGCGGGTCGTCGCGCAGCGCCCCGGCGGCCCGGACCACGGCGGGGACGGCCAGTTCGGCCCGGCCGTCGTGGTCGAAGGCCACCGCCCCGACCACCAGCGGCCGTTCGACCCCGGCCCGACGCGCCCCGGCCAGCGTCTCGGCGACCCGGACGGGCAGCGGGCGGGCGTCCTGCGGCACCCGGGCGTGCAGGCCGGCGGCGAGCAGGGTGCGGGTCGGCGAGGCGAAGAACGCCTCGTCGGCGGCGGCGCGGTACTGGCCGAGCAGGCCGCTGGCCGCGCCGATGGCGGCCTGGTCGGAGCCGCCGTCGGTGGGGGCTGGCGGGGCGTGGTGCACCGTGGTCACGGTGGTCTCTCCAGTCTGGGGCGGGTGTGCGGTGTGCGGTGTGCGGTCTGCGGTCTGCGGTCTGCGGTCTGCCGGTTCTCGGGGTCCACCGGTCTGCGGGAGGCTCCTCAGGCGCGCAGGGTCGCACCGCCGTCGACGTACAGGTCGTGCATGGTGATGTGCCGGGCCCGGTCGGAGGCCAGGAAGAGCACCGCCTCCGCGACATCGGCGGGCGCGGCGATCCGACCGAGCGGGATGCCCACCCGCCAGGCTCCCAAGTCCCCCTCGATCACCCGCCGTTCGGACGCCTCCGCGTCCTCGCCCCAGAGCGCGCGCTGCATCTCGGTGTCGGTCGACCCGGGCGAGACGACGTTGCAGCGCACCCCGGAACGGGCCAGCTCCAGCCCGAGGCAGCGGGTGAACATGGTGGCCGCGGCCTTGGACGCCGCGTAGGCGGCCATCCCGGCCCGCGGCACCCCGGCGGCGTTGGAGCCGACGGTGACGATGGCGCCCCGCCCACGCTCGGCCATCCGGCGGCCGACCGCCCGACCGGCGTGGAACACTCCGGTGGCGTTGACCGCGAAGGTCTCCGCCCAGTCGGCGTCGGCCAGTTCGACGACCGGCGCGGCCCGCAGGACACCCGCGACGTTCACCAGCACTTCCACCGGCCCGATTTGATGTTCGATCAACTCGACTGCACTGCTCACCTCTTGAGAGTCAGCGACATCCACCACATACGGATGGACCGCAGCGGACTCGGCCGCGACACCGGCGAGCGGGCCGGCGCTCCGGTCCACCGCCGCGACGACGGCCCCCTCCGCGGCCAGCGCCCGGACCACGGCCGCGCCGATGCCCTGCCCGGCTCCGGTGACCATCGCGACGACACCGGCGAATTCGGACCGCTCCACGGGACTTCCCCTCCGACCAGCATTATTAGGTAAGCCTAACCTAACATAACGGTTCGTCTGCGTCGCCAGTCCGTTCGACCCGTCACGACACCTGGGCCCCCGTCAATCCGCCCGAACACACGAAGCGGCCGCCCACCCCGACCGCGCGGGCGGGCGGCCTCGGATCCCTACCGGCCGGCGGTGTGGATCCGGTCGAAGCCGTCGGAGCCGGGCCCGTCGAGGTGTTCGGCGCGCTGGAGGCCGGCCCGGAGGGCGACGCGCCGGGAGGGGGGTCCGCCGGGAGGGCGACGCGCCGGGAGGGGGGCCCGCCGGGAGGGCGACGCGCCGGGAGGGGGGCCCGCCGGGAGGGGGGCCCGCCGGGCGGATGCGGGCGATCAGGGGCGGCCCGGGGGCACGGGCGGCGGCCCGGCCGACGACGGTGGCGGCGGCTTCGACGGCGCAGCCGTGGCCCGGGCGGCGGGGCGAAGCGGTGGAAGAGGTTGAGGACCGGTCGGCCGGCCGGCTCCATCGGCTGGACGCCGCAGCAACCCCATCGGCTGCGGCGGGGCGGCGCAGGAGGAGTCAACGGGTGGTCAACTCTTCGCGCGCGACCATCCGTTGATGATTCGGACGGAATGCCGCCCGAGGGTGTGTCAGTGGGCCGCCGGGGGCGGGGTGAGCCCGGCGCAGCCGCGCAGGCCGTCGCGACGCTTGAGGGCCGCCTCGGCGGCGGCGCCGGTGACCGGCTGGGGGATGCCCTTGTCGTCGATGGTGGCCGGGGCGAAGGCCTCGCCGGTGACCTTGCCGTCGGCGGCGAGGGTGAGGGTGGTGACGCCGGTCTCGTTGGAGAAGGCGTAGTTGGAGGTGCCGTACCAGAGGAAGTTGCCGAAGCCGTACCCCACGTAGGTGTTGCCGAGCATGCCCGAGCCGACCATGGTGTGGGCGTGGGTGCCGACCACGGCGGAGGCGCCGACGGCGGCGAGCTTCTTGGCGACGGCGGTCTGCGCGGCGGTCGGGCAGGCCTTGCCCTCCTCGCCCCAGTGCAGGTAGACGAGCACCACGGGGGCCTGCTGCTTTGCCGCCTGCACGGCCGAGACCAGCGCGGGGACGTCCAGGGCCGAGGCGATGCCGGGCTTGTTGGCACCGGCCCGCCACTTCTGGTTGGTGATGTCCTCGACCTGGCTGGCGGCGACCACCGCGACCTTCACCCCGCGCACGGTGGTCAGGTACGGGGCGTACGCCTCCTTGGCGTTGTGCCCGACGCCGATCACCGGCACGGGCGAGGAGTCCTTGGCGGCCAGGGTGTCGGCGAGGCCGTCGGCGCCGAAGTCGACGGCGTGGTTGTTGGCCATCGAGACGACGTCGACGCCGGAGTCCTTGAGGACGGACAGCGCCTTGGGGGTGGTGCGGAAGGTGTACGTCTTCGGCTCCGGTGCGCCTCGCCCGGTGATCGCGGTCTCCAGGTTGAGCACGGAGAGGTCGGCGTCGGCGAGGGTGCGGGAGATCGGGCCGAGGGCCTGCTCGGGCGGCTGGACGGTCAGCCGGGGTTCGGTGCGCCCCTCGAAGTGGACGTCCCCGGCGAAGGCGACGGTGATGCTGCCGTCCGGGCGGGGCGGGCCGCCCTTGGTGGGGGCGGCGGCGGGGGCCGTACCGGAGGCCGCACCGGCGGCGGGCGCGGGCGCCGCGGCCGGCGGGGCACTCGAAGCCTTGGCCGGCGCCGGGTCGTCCGGCCCGCAGGCGGCGACGGCGGTCAGCCCGACGAACACGGCGACGGCGGCCGCGGCACGGCGCATGAGTGGTTCCCCCCAGGTCGATACAAGAACGATCAGCCTACGCCACCGAATCGCCACCACTTGAGCTCGCACCCACAACATTCCGGACACAACAGGGCACGGGAGACGGCACAAGGGAGACAGCGCCCGCGAGGCAGGACACGGGAGGACGCAGGAGGCGCGGCACCCCGGAGAACGCTCCCGCCGACCCACCGGGCCCGTCCGTCCCAATCCCCGGCCCCACCCGGCCACCGCATGACTGGCGCCCCGGCCGGACGGCGCGCAGCGTGGAGGTGAGGGCGCAGGCCGGGCGAGCGGGTGGCACGCCCTGGGCCTGGACGCCGGAGGAGGTGCGTGATGGACGACAGCCGACCGGCCCCCGGCCGGAAGCGCCGGATCGTGGTCGGCATCGACGGATCGGAGCCGTCGAAGGCGGCGCTGCGCTGGGCGGTCGGGCAGGCGGTCCTCACCGGGGCCGCGGTGCACGCGGTGGCCGCCTGGGAGTACCCGTCCCTGTACGGCTGGTTCGCGCCGATGGTGGACGAGGGCTTCGAACGGGCCGCCCAGCGCACGCTGACCGCCGAGGTCAACGAGATCGTCGGGCCCGAGTGCCCGGCGGAGGTCCGCAAGAGCCTGCTGCTCGGACACGCCGCCGAGGTGTTGCTGGAGGCGGCCGAGGGCGCGGACCTGCTCGTGCTCGGCAGCCGCGGCCGCGGCACCTTCACCCGGACGCTGCTCGGCTCGGTGTCCACCCGCTGCGCGGTGCACGGGGTCTGTCCGGTGGTGATCGTCCGGGCGGACGGTACGGCCTCGCCCCCGCCGCCGACCGAGGACGCCGTGGCGGAGGAGTGGCCCCCGGCGACCGCCCGTACCAAGGACTGGCAGCTCAGCCTGCACGTGGTCGAGGACCGGGACACCACCCGGGTGCACGCCGTGCTGGACGCCGACGGCACCGTGCTGCACAGCGACGCCCTGGCCCGCCGCAACCCCCGCGACCCCCCGGCCCCGGCGGTCGGCGACGAGTTCGCGGTCGGCCGCGCCCTGGTGGACCTCGGCCACCAGCTGCTGCGCGCCGGGGTCCACGGGGCCACCGGCCCGGCGGAGGGGTGAGCCCTCCGGAACCACCGGAACCCTCCGGACGGGCCGGACGGGCCGGACGGCACCGCTGGCGGACACCACGAACGGACACCACGAGTGGGCGCCCGCCGCGTGCGGTAGGACATGCTGGACCCGACCCCCTCACCCCCGCCGGAGCCGTCCCCACCGATGAACACATCCGACCCCGCCGCCCTCGGCGCTGCCGCTCCCGACTTCACCCCCGCCGAGCGTGCCCGCGGCCGCGCGCTGCGCCGCGCCCAGCTGCCGTGGGCGCTCGGCGGCCGGGTGGCGGGACTGGCGCTGACCCTGGTGCTCGGCCTGACCCCGGCCGGTGCCGCGCTGGTGACCGCCACCGGCCGCTGGTTCGGCGGTTCCCGGACGGCCGAGGTGCTGGCCGGCGCGACGGCGCTGGTGGTGCTGGGCCAGGTGCTGCAACTGCCCTTCGGCGCCGGGGTGCGCACCGTCCGGGCCCGGTACGGGCTGGTGACCCAGGGCTGGGCGGGCTGGGCGGTGGACGCCGTGCGCGCGTTCGCGCTCACCCTGCTGCTGGTCCTGCCGCTGGTGCTCGGACTGTTCGCGCTGACGGCCTGGTCACCGCGGTACTGGTGGCCGGCCGCGGCGGGCGGGGCAGCCCTGCTGACGGTCGCGCTGTCCTTCCTCCACCCGCTGCTGATCGAGCCGGTGTTCAACCGCTTCGACCCGATGCCGCCGGGCGAACTGCGCACCGCCCTGCTGGCGCTGGCCGAGCGGGACGGGGTGCGGGTGCGGGACGTCCTGGTGGCGGACGCCTCCCGCCGCACCACCGCGCTGAACGCGTACGTGTCCGGCTTCGGCGCGACCCGCCGGATCGTCGCCTACGACACCCTGCTGTCGGCCGCGCGGCCGCGCGAGGTGGAGCTGGTGGTGGCGCACGAGCTGGGGCACGTCAAGCACCGGGACGTGCCGGTCGGCACGGCGCTCGGGGCGGTGGGCGCGGCCGTGGCGGTCGCCGCACTGGGCCTGCTGGCCGACTGGCACCCGCTGTTGACGGCCGCCGGGGCGGTCGACGCGGCCGACCCTCGGGCGCTGCCGCTGCTGGCCGCGCTCGCGGCGCTGATCGGCGCCCTGTCGGGGCCCGTCCAGTGCGCGGTGAGCCGCCGGATCGAGGCCAGGGCGGATCGGCACGCACTCGAACTGACCGGGGACGTCGAGCAGTTCGTGGCGATGCAGCGCAGACTGGCGGTGGTGAACGTCTCGGATGTCGACCCGCCGCGGGTGCTTGAGCTACTGTTCGCCACTCACCCGAGTGCGACCAGCCGGATCACGGCCGCCCGTGCCTGGCAGGCCGCGCGGGGACGGACGGCGGGCGCTCCGACGACCGTTCCGACCGACGGACCAGCCGACGGACCGGCCGACGGACCGGCCACGAAGCCGCGCACGACCCCGGGCGAATCCGTTGTATAGTGCAACAAATCCCGAGGAGGTAGGAACGCCGTGCCCGGCCGCGAGTCGTCCATCGACACCATCCAGCGCGAGCTGACCGCCTTCGCCCGCCGTGCCCGGCACAAGGCCTCCCAGCTGCACCCCGACCTCTCCCTGGTCACCTACAGCATCCTCGACCTGATCACCGAGCGCGGCGGCTGCCGAGCCGCCGACGTGGCCGCGTACTTCATGCTCGACAAGTCCACCGTCAGCCGCCAGGTCACCGCACTGGAGAAGCTCGGCCTGCTGCGCCGCGAGGCCGACCCGGACGACCAGCGCGGCCAGATCCTGCGCGCCACCGAGGCCGGGCTCACCCTGCTGCGGGACGCCAACGAGCAGCGCCGGATCGCCTTCACCGCCCGCTTCACCGACTGGTCCGACGCCGACGTCGCCCGGTTCGCCGACTACCTGGCCCGGTACGGCGAGGAAGTCTGACCTCCGGCCGCGAGGGCCGACCGGGAAGTGCGGGGCCCGCGACCGGGCGCCGCCGCCCCGGGGTGCGCCCCACCGCCCCCACGGTGTACAGAGGAAAGGTGCCCCTCCGGCAGCGCCCCGACCAACCCCGTCCACGCGCCCGCCGCCGCTCCTGGCGGCCCGACCGCCGCATGATGACGGCGCTGCCGCTCGCACTGATCGCCGTGATCACCGTCGTCGACATCCTCTCACCGCCGGAGATCCACCTCGGCCCGCTGCTGATCGTCGCCCCCGCCCTCACCGCCTCCGTCGCGGGCCCCCGGGCCACCGCCGGGGTCGCCCTGCTCGCCATCGGCGCGCTCACCACCATCGGCGCCGTCCGGGACGACCTGACCAGCGCCAACATCGAGACCCAGCTCAGTGCCCAGGTGGTCGTCTCGGTGCTGATCGTCGCCCTGCGGGTGCTGCGCGACCGGCACGAACGCGAACTGGCACGGGTGCGCTCGGTCTCCGAGGCCGCCCAGCGGGTGCTGCTGCGTCCGCTGCCGGAACGGATCGGGCCGCTGCACCTCGCCTCCTTCTACCTGGCCGCCGAGGCCGAGGCACAGGTCGGCGGCGACCTGTACGCGGCCGCCCGGACCACCGACGGCACGCGGCTGCTGGTCGGCGACGTCCGCGGCAAGGGACTGGCCTCGCTCGGCGACGCGGCGCTGCTGCTCGGCGCCTTCCGGGCCGCCGCCCACCTGCACGCGGACCTGCCCGGCCTGGCCGAGTACCTGGACGGCAGCGTCTGCTGGGACCTCGCCCAGCTGGCCGAGGCCCGTCGGGCCGAACGGTCCCGGCACCAGCGCCCGACCGAGGACGTCCCGGACGAGGGCGCCGAGTCCTTCATCACCGCCGTCCTGCTCGACATCCCGGACGACGGCTCGCTCGTCCACCTGATCGACTGCGGCCACCCGCCCCCGCTACTGCTGCGCCCCGAGGGCCTCACCACGCTCACCACCGAGCACCCCGCGCCGCCGCTCGGCCTGGGCGAGCTCGCCCCGGCCTCCTACGAGGTGCAGACCTTCCCGTTCCGCCCCGGCGACCGGCTGCTGATCTACACCGACGGCGTGATCGAGGCCCGGGACGCCCAGCGCCGCTTCTACCCGCTCACCGAACGGGTCACCGCCTGGCAGGCCGAGCGCCCCGGCGTCCTGCTGAACCACCTGCGCCGCGACCTGCTCGCCCATGTCGGCCGCCGGCTGGACGACGACGCGGCGATGGTGGTCGTGGAGCGGCTCCGGTGACAGATGACAGCGAACAGATGACAGCTGACAGATTTCACCACCTGTCAGCTGTTCGCCACTCCTTGCCGGCCGTCGACCGCCAGTTGCTCTACGGCTGGTACACGTACGGTGTGGTGGTGCTCAGCTGGGCGAAGCCGAGCCGCTCCAGGATCGGGCGGCTCTGGTCGCTCGCGTCCACCTGAAGGTACTCGTAGCCCAGTTCGGCGGCCTGGCGGGCCCGGTGGGCGACCAGGGCGCGGTAGATGCCCCGGCCGCGCCAGCCCGGGACGGTGCCGCCGCCCCACAGGCCCGCGAACCCGGTGCCCGGGGTGAGTTCCATCCGGGCGGCGCTGACCGGCTGGTCGCCGGCCATCGCGACGACCATGAGCAACGTCTCCGAGTCGTGCCGCAGGTGGGAGAGGAGCCGCTCGCGCAATGAGGGCATCTCGGTGCCGAAGGCCAGCTCGTGGGCGGCGACCATGAGGTCCACCCCGGCCTCGTCGGTCACCGGCTCCAGCCGGACGCCCTCGGGCAGTGCCACTTCGGTGGGCAGGTCGGCGATCCGGGCGATCATCAGCGCCTCGTCCGGCTCGGCGGTGAACCCGGCCGCGAGCAGCCGCCGGCCGAGGTCGGCGGGGCGGTCGTGGGCGTAGCTCTTCCACTCGAACTCCAGGCCCAGCCCGGTGAAGTGGGCCACCTGTGCGGCGATCGCGTCGTCCGCCCCGGCCTCGTCCAGTCCGGACCAGACGACGCCGTTCCAGGCGTGCTTCCCGCCGACCTGGCGCACCACGGCGCCGTCGAGCTCCACGCGGACGCCGGGACCGTCCGACCGGGCGTCGCGCCGGATCCGCTGGTCGAACAGGGCAAGTACGTGATCATGATCCATCCGCTCACTCCAACACGCTGCGCGGCCGCTGCGCCACCGGTTTTCACCCCCGACGCCCCGCTCGACCGGCTCCGGCGGAGACGGAGACGGAGGCGGAGACGGAGGACAGGCAGACGATCGAGCCGCCGGGCCGGTCGATGCCGCCGGCCGCGCCGGTCACCACGCAGGAACGGCCGGCCAACCGCCCCGCCACGTTCGGAGTCACGTTCGGAGTCACCATGGCGGGACTCCACCGAGCGCGGCGGCGCGGGGCCGGGCTTCCACGCGACGGGCCCGGACGGGGCCCGACAGGCCCGGACCCGACGGGGGCACCGCTCAGACCGTGAGAACGATCTTCCCCCGCGCATGGCCCTCCTCGCTGACCCGCTGCGCCTGCGCCGCCTCCGCGAGCGGGAACACCCGGTGCACCGGCAGCCGCAGGGTGCCCGCCTCGTGCAGGGCGAGGGCGGCGGCGAAGGCGCGCTGGTGGTAGTACTCGCCGTCCTCGGCGCCGCCGGAGAAGCGGACGCCGTGCTGCTGCGCGCCCGGGATGTCGGCGATGGTCACCACCCGGTCCGCGCCGCCCGCCAGCTCGATGGACAGCGGCAGCACCCCGCCCTTGCCGGCGGCGTCCAGCACCCGGTCCACCCCGTCCGGTGCGACGGCCCGGACCCGCTCGGCCAGGCCCTCGCCGTACGTCACCGGGATGGCGCCGAGTTCGCGCAGGTAGTCGTGGTTGGCCTCGCTCGCGGTGCCGACGACGGTGATGCCGCGCGCCCGGGCGAACTGCAGCAGCAGGGTGCCGACCCCGCCGGCGGCGCCGTGCACCAGCAGCGTCTCGCCGGAGCGCACGCCGAGGAGGGTGAGGACCCGCTCGGAGGTCTCGGCGGCGACCGGGATCGCCGCGGCCTCCTCCCAGCTCAGCGTGGCCGGCTTGTGCACCAGCTCGGCCGCGGCCAGCAGCGCGTGCTCGGCGTAGCCGCCGCCCATCAGGGCGCCGAACACCTCGTCGCCGGGCGCGAAGCCGGTCACCTCCGCGCCGACCGCCTCCACCACCCCGGAGAGCTCGTAGCCGGGCACGGCGGGGAAGGTGATCGGGAAGAACCCGTCCAGCTCGCCGCCGCGCAGCTTGTGGTCCAGCGGGTTGACGCCCACCGCGCGGACCGCGACCCGCACCTGGCCGGGGCCGGGGGCGGGCAGCTCGATGTCGATCGGGCGCAGCACGTCCGCGCCGCCGTACTGGGGGAAGGCGATCGCCTTGGTCATGGAAGTTCCTCGGTTCGTCCGGGAGTTGTTCGTTCCGACGGGATCCATCCTGCGGCGCCCGCACCGGCTCTCCGGCCGGCCGTTCGGACAGTTCGACCTGGCCGAAGGGAGGGGCGGGTGGTGGCGGGCCCGGAACTAGGGTGGGAGGCATGGACAGGGTGGGAGACACGGACGTGGACGTGAGCGTGGACGAGAGCGTGGACGTGGACGAGAGCGTGGACGTCGACGTGGACGAGAGCTGGCAGCAGCACTGGGGCCGCCCCGAAACCGCGCTGGCCCGGGCCGTCGAGGTGCTGCGCGCACCCCGGCCCGAGGTGGTGCCGCGGCTGTCGGAGGTGATCCGGACGCTCGTCCCGCACACCGCGATCGCGCACCTCAGCGGCGTCTGCGCCCACTCCCCCGCCAATGCCCACGGCCCGCACGAGCTGGTCGCCGGCCTCACCGGGCTGGAGCTGTCCCGGCTCGCCGAGCGGGCCGCCGGGACCACCTCGGCCGGCCGGCCCTGGCAGGGCGAGGCCGAACTGGCGGGCCGTACCCGGCCGGTGGTGGTGATCGCCGCACCGGCCGACGACAAGGCGGTCCAGCTGGTCCTGGTCCTGAGCGACGCCGCGCCGGTGCCCGCCGGGGCGCTCGCCGTCCTCCAGCAGCTGTGCGAGCTGGTCATCGCGCACTCCGAGCACCGCGCCACCGACGCCGCGCCCAGCCAGGCGGCGATCTCCCGTACCGCCGCGATCACCCGCGCCCGGACCATCGCCGAGTTCACCGGCACCCACAGCGCCGCCCTGACCGCCGTCCTGGCCCCGCTGCGCTCGGCCGACCTGGACGATGCCGCCGCCCGCCGGGCCGCCACCGACCTGGCCGTCACCGCGCTGCTCGACCTGCGCCGGGCCGCCGACCTGGACCGCGTGCTCAGCGAGGAGCCCGCCGACGCCGCCTTCGCCCGACTCGCCCGCGAACTGCGCCCGCTGCTGCGGCACACCGGGGTCCGGCTCGACCTGGCGCCGCCGTCCGACGCCACCCGGTCCATCCCCGCGGACACCGCGCACACCGCCCGGGCCGCCGTGCAGTGCGCCGTCATGCTGATGATGGAGCAGGAGAAGCCCGGTCGGCTGCACCTGAGCTGGCAGTTCACCGCGGACGGCGCACTGCGCACCGTGGTGCGCGACGACGGCCTCGGGCTGCTCGCCGCCGACGCCCTCGCCGTCCACCGCACCGCCGACCGGATCGCCGCCCTCGGTGGCCGCTACGAGGTCGAGTCCGTCCCCAACTGGGGCACCACCGTGACGGTCGAGCTGCCGCTCGGCCTGCCCTCGCCGGCCGCCGCCACCGATCCGCTGGACGGGCTCCAGCCCCGCGAACTGGAGGTGCTCGACCAGCTGGCCCAGGGCCGGCGCAACCGGGACATCGCCGAGGCGCTGCACATCAGCGAGTCCACGGTGAAGTTCCATGTCGCCAACATCCTGGCCAAGTTGGGCGTCAGCTCGCGCGGTGAGGCGGCCGCCCTGGCCCACCGGGCCGGAATGCCCGGCGCGGCCCGGCTGCACGTGGCATCCTGATCCGGCTCCGCCGCCCCGCCCGATGACAGGAGTCCCGATGACCCCGCCCACCCCGCCGCGGACCGTCCTCATCACCGGCTCCACCGACGGCCTCGGCCGCGCCCTCGCCCACCGCCTCGCCGGCAGCACCGGCCGCCACTACGACCGGCTGCGCGAGGCCCGCGCCAACCGCCAGGCCTACGACCTGCGGGCCCGCGCGCAGTTGTGGGAGCACAGTCTGAAGCTCGTCGGCCACGCCGGCGTCTGGGCCCCGGAGGCGACATGACCGACCCCACCCTGCCGACCGGTTGGGATCCGGCCGCCCCCGGCGTGCTGCGCCTGCCCTCCGGGCGGCTGCTGCGCGGCCGGGGCGTCCGCAACCCGCTGCCGCCCGGCCCCGGACCCGACTTCGGCATCTACCTGCTGGGCCGCGAACCGAAACCGCTGCCCTGGCAGAGCCGCTGGGTGCGCTGGCCCGACTTCCGGCTGCCCGCGGACCGCACGGACGCGGCCGACGCCTTCCGCGAGGCCTGGGAGCGCTGCGCGGGCGAGCGGGTGGAACTCGCCTGCGCGGGCGGCCGGGGACGCACCGGCACGGCGCTCGCCTGCATCGCGGTGCTGGACGGCGTCCCGGCCGAGGAGGCGGTCGGATTCGTCCGGGAGCACTACAGCCGGCACGCGGTGGAGACGCCCTGGCAGCGGAAGTTCGTGGAGCGCTGGGGCCGGGCCCAATAGGACTGACGCACCGTCAGGCCGCTTTGCCGGTCCGCCTCCTCCTGAGTCCGAGCACCTCCTCCAGCGGCACCCCGGCCGCCGCCCACACCTCCAGCCGCGCCCGGTCCAGCCAGTGGACGGCGTGCCGGTCGCCCCAGGCCATGGCGCCCCGGGTGAGTCCGCCGTTGGTCACCACCACCGCCACGTCCGCGCCGTGGGCGGGGCCCGCGGTGCCCTTCACCTCGTACATCACCTTCACCCCGACCTTCGCCGCGACCCTGGTGTGCTTCGCCTGGACGACGATGCGGCCGAGGTCGGGGTGATGGCCGATCACGTCGGCCGCTTGGTCGCCCTGGCCGCCGACCCGTTCGGCGGTCCAGCCGTCGCGGACCAGCAGGTCCCGCAGGGCGTACTCGAAGTTCCGGTCGTCCATGGCGTCCACGACGGCGAGCGGTATCCGCAGGGCGGCGAGGCGCCGGGTGCGGGCGCGGCCCAGGACGGGCGCGCGGGCGGCCGAGGCCAGGGCGACCACCGCGACCACCGCGAGGAACACCCAGGAGCGCAGCAGGGCCTGGACCACCCCGACGACCAGCACGGCGACGGCCAACGCCACCACGCCCGCAGCGAGTTGCTCCCGCGCCCCGCGCGGTCGCCGGATCAGCCGGCTGGTCGGCCGGGAGCTCGGCCGGGCCATCAGGGGGCGCCGATCGAGGTCGGCGCCGGGGCCGAGGTCTTCAACGGGGCGGGCGGCGGCGCGGGTTGCGGCGGGGTGTCGGCGAAGCCGACGAAGTGGCCCCAGAGCCAGAAGGCGGCCAGCGCGCCGGCGATCAGCCAACCGCCGCCCTTGACGGCGCCACCGCCGGGAGCCGGCCTGCGGCGGAAGTGCCCGCGCACCCAGATCCGGTCGTCTCCGCTCCGGTTCCCCACTGTGCCTCCCGAGTCGGGCCCGGGCGCCCGGTGCGCCGTGGCCCGTCCCACGGGTGTAGCAGCGGGGACGGACATCGGTGGGCCAATCCTCGGCACACGGAGGACCGGTCCACCGGGAACCGGACATCCACACCCCGGCTCCGGACCAGCCTGGGCCGTACCAACAGTGCTCCTGAGCTGCGCTGTTGGCGCTTCCGGCAGGTTGGCGCGAACACCTCCGGCTCACTCGGCGCACTTTCCGGCGCCCGAGCGCCGCGCACTCCCCCGCTCTCCTCGCCGCACACTCCCCCGCCCTCCTCGCCGCTCCCCCTCCGCTCACCCCTCCGGGAGGACCAGCGCCGCGCCCTTCTGCTCCGGCCGCCACCCGGCCGCGCGGCCGGCCCGGATCAACCCGGCGACCAGGGCGGGCTTGACGGGCTCCAGCCGGAAGATCTCGGCGACCCGTTCGGGCGGTGCGGTCAGCAGCACTCCGTAGTGCAGCCACGGGTCGTCGAACCGGCGCCTCGCGAGGAGGGGGCGGTAGGGGCCGCCCGGACGGTCGAGCCAGACGCGTACGTCCACGTGGGCGCCGTCGCGGGGGCGGACCGTCCAGCGGTAGTCGCGGCCGTCGACGTGGATCCTGCGCGGGGTTCTCGATGCCACCCGGTGGACGCTACAGGTTCCAGGCCTGCCGGGCCGCCCAGTCGTCCAGGGTGAGCCAGTCGACGGAGGGGTGGGCGGCGCACAGGGCCTCGGTGTCGATGTCCAGGCCGACCCGCTGGAAGTAGCGGAACATCGCGGCGAGGTCCGTGGAGTAGGTCTCGACGACGGACAGCGGCACCTCCTCGCAGCGGACCGGGCGCCCACTGGCCGCGCTGATGGCGGCGGCGATCTGCTCGCCGGTGCACCACTGCGAGGCGATGTCGATGCGCCGGCCGGTGAAGTCGTCCGGGCGGGCGAGGACGTGGGCTGCGAAGGCGCCGATGGTCTCGGCGGCGATCACCGGGAGCGGGAGGTCGGCGGGCATCGGGAGGTGGAAGACGCCCTGGCGCAGGGATTCGAGCGTCCAGCCGTTGGCGTAGTTGTCCAGGAAGGCGGCCGGGCCGAGGACGGTCCAGGGCAGGCCGAGGCCGGCGAGGTGCCGTTCGATGCGCTGCTTGGAGTCGAAGTGCGGGATGCCGGTGGAGCGGTCGGCATTGGTGGCGGAGGTGAAGACGATGTGCCGGACGGTGCCGGCGGCCCGGGCGGCGTCGAGCAGGGCGATTCCCTGGCGGACCTCGGTGTCGAGGTCCGTCCCGAACGGGGTGGACATCGCGAACAGGGCGCCGGTGCCGTCGAGGGCGGCACCGAGCGAGGCCGGGTCGTCGAAGTCGGCGTCGGCCAACTCGGCTCCGAGGTCGGCGAGTTCGACGGCGCATGAGGAGGTGACGTCACGGGTGAGGGCGCGGACCGGGCGGTCGGCCCGGAGCAGGGCGCGGGCGGTGGCGCCACCCTGGGCGCCGGTGGCACCGGCGACGGCGACGGGAAGCAGGGCATTCATCTGCGTCATGCAGACAACATACGGACAGATCTCTGCGCGGCGCAATCTTTATTCGGCCCGCCGGTTACCCTGACCCCATGACGCCCTCCCGCGACGAACTGATGGCCCGGCTCTGGCCGGTCTCACGCCGCTACCTGGCCTCCTACGTGCTGTTCAACCAGGCCGTCGCCGACCACCTCGGCATGCACCCGACCGACGTCCAGTGCCTCAACCTGCTCACCCTCGAGGACGGCCCGGTCACCACCGGCCGGATCGCCGAGCTGACCGGGCTCACCAGCGGCTCGGCCACCCGGCTGGTCGACCGGCTGGAGAAGGCGGGCCTGGTCGCCCGGCAGCGGGACGAGGCGGACCGCCGCCGGGTGCTGGTCGCCGTCCTCCCCGACGCACTGGAGCGCTTCGGGGAGGTGTGGCGCGACCTCGGCGGCGACTGGGCGGCGGTCTTCGCCGAGGACAGCGAGGACGAACTCGCCTTCCTGATCCGGCACATGGACCGCACCGTCGAGCTCAGCCACCGGCAGATCGCCCGCCTCGGCGCGAAGGACCACTAGGCCTTCCGCCCCGGAGCGCCGCCGGGCCTCCAACCGCGGAGGACCGCCGGGCCCCGCACCGCGGAGAACCGCTAGGTCTTCCGCAGCTCCGGCGCCGGCGCCCCGATCAGCAGCCGCCGCACCGCGTCCCAGGCCGCCCGCAGCGCCGCCGCGCAGGCCCGGGTGTCGGAGTCCAGCAGCCGCAGCCAGGCGCCGCTGTCCTGCGGCAGCACGCTGACCCCGTACAGCAGCCCGCGCTCCGCCAGCGCCTCGTGCAGCACGTCGGCGATCCGCGCCGCCGGGGCGAGCGGGCTGAGCACGTACAGGCTGGACATGACGTCGTGTCCGCCGAGCACCGCCGGGCCGGCCACCCCGCCACCGGCGGGCTCCAGCCGCACGGTGTCCAGGGCCACCAACTCCCCTCCGGGGCGCCGCACTTCGAGGTCGGAGGCGAACACCTGGTAGGCGTTGCGCTCGCCCCGGGCGAGGCGGCCGGCCAGCACGGTCTCACCGGCCAGCACCGTCGCCCCGGCGTCGACGGTCAGCACCGTGCGCTGGTAGAGCCGCGAGTCGACGAAGGGGATCACCGGCTCGGGCAGGTACTCCACGTACGCGCCCGGCCCGGCCTCCAGGTTGACCAGCTGCGTCGCGTAGTCGTACTCCATCCGGTAGACCTTGGTGGCCGCCTGGGTGGTCAGGTGGACGGCCGTGTCGGCGCCGCAGCGGATGTCGGTGCGCAGCCGGTCGGCCTGGAGGATGCCGCCGCCGGTGGACATCAGGAGGGTGACGGCGAGGTCGGGGCGGGCCGGGTCGAAGTACAGCGGGCGCATGATCTGCAGCGGCGACTTCTGGTAGTGGCCGGTGAGTTCGGTGCGTCCGCCGATCCGCTCGAAGGCCAGTTCCAGCAGTCCGACCTTGCCGGGGCGCCCGACCGCGAGGGTGTCGGGCGTCCCGGCGTGCCGGCGGACCTCGTACGGGACGCGGGCGGGCTCGTAGTGCCGGGGGTCGAGGCGGGGCACCGGCCGCCCCGCCCCGACGGCCTGCGCGGCCACCGTCACGCCGGGACCTTCCGGAACGTCTCCAGGAAGGTCGCGATCTCCTCCAGGCCTTCCCCCGTCAGGCAGTTGGTGAGCACCACCGGCCCGCCCTCGCGCACCCGCCGGGCATCGGACTCCATGATGCCGAGGTCGGCGCGGACGTACTGGGCGATGTCGATCTTGTTGATGACCAGCAGTTCCGACTCCGTGATGCCCGGGCCGCGCTTGCGGGGCATCTTCTCGCCCTCGGCGGTGTCCAGCACGAAGAGGAAGAGGTCGACCAGCACCGGGCTGAAGGTCAGGGTCAGGTTGTCACCGCCGGACTCGTACAGCAGGGTGTCGACGTCGGGGAAGCGCTCCAGCATCTCGGCCCCGGCGGCGAGGTTCATGGTCGGGTCGTCCCGGACGGCGGTGTGCGGGCAGGCACCGGTCTCGACGCCGACCACCCGCTCCGGGTCCAGCACCCCGGCCAGGGTGCGACGGACGTGCTGGGCGTCCTCCTGGGTGTAGATGTCGTTGGTGATGACCGCCGGGCGGTGGCCGCGCGCGATCAGCACCGGCACGAGCGCCTCGATCAGCGCCGTCTTGCCGGAGCCGACCGGGCCGCCGATGCCCACCCGGAGCACGTTCTCGGTCATGCGATCTCCTTGCAGAATGAGTGAGTTCAGCTCGCGAACAGCCGGGCTTCGGCCCGTTCGTGCCGTCCGGACATCGCGTCCGCGACCGGTACGCAGCCGCCGAGGTCCGCCAACTCCCGTACCAGCGCGGCCGCCACCACCTCCCGGATGACCGGGGCGGTGGCCCGCAGCACCACCTGCGCCTTGCGGTGGTCGGTCAGCCGCAGCCGCAGGGCGGCGCCGACGAAGCTGGCGCAGAAGGCGAACAGGTCGCTGGCGACGGCCTGTTCGACCGGTACGGCGGCCGAGGCGTAGGCGACCCCGGCGGCCACCGCCTGGCAGCCGGGGGCGCGCTTGCCGGCCACCAGGGCCGCGTACCGCTCCAGCGGCTCGCCACCCACCGACTCCCGGGCGATGTCCAGGAGTTGGCGCCCGGTGCGGGTGGCTGCGAGCCGCAGTTCGCGGTTGAGCTTGGTGGCGTGCAGCCGCTGGTCGGTCTCGGCCAGCAGCTCCCAGTCCCCGGCCGAGGCGGCCCGGTGGGCCAGCGCCAGGGCGGTGGCGTCGGCCGGCCCGACGCTGTGCCGCAGCAGGTCGGCGAGCAGCGCGGGCATGGTGTCGGCGGTGACGGCCTTCGCCTGGGCGTAGCCCTCCAGGCCGTGCGAGAGGGTGTAGAAGCCGCTGGGGAAGGCGGAGTCGGTCAGCTGGAGGCTGACCAGCAGGGCGTCCAACCCCGGGTCCGCGGTGTCCGCAGAGTCCGTGGCGGTCCCGGTGTCCGCGGTGGCCCCGGTGTCCGCGGTGGTCCCCGTGTCCGCGGTGGCCCCGGTGGCCCCGGTGTTCACGGTGCCCGCGGTGTTCACGGCGTTTCGGGCAGTCACGGCGTTCACGCGAGGTAGAACAGGTGGTTGAGCGGCAGTTCGCGGGCCGGCTCGATGGTGGCGGGCTCGCCGTCCAGGGTGACCTTGTACGTCTCCGGGTCGACCGCGATCTTCGGCAGGGCGTCGTTGCGCACCATGTGCTGCTTGCCGACCGAGCGGCAGTGCCGGACCGGCAACACCCGGCTGTCCAGGCCCAGTCGGGCAGGCACCCCGAGGTCGACGGCGGCCTGGGACATGAAGGTGATCCGGGTGGCCTGCTTGGCCCGTCCGAACGCGCCGTACATCGGCCGGTAGTAGACCGGCTGCGGGGTGGGCAGCGAGGCGTTGGGGTCGCCCATCAGCGCCCAGTTGATGACGCCGCCCTTGATGACCAACTTGGGCTTGGCGCCGAAGGAGTTGATCGGCCACAGCACGATGTCGGCCAGCTTGCCGGGCTCCAGCGAGCCGATGTGCTCGGCGGTACCGGAGGCGATCGCCGGGTTGATGGTGAGCTTGGCGAGGTAGCGCAGCACCCGGTGGTTGTCGTTGCGCTCGCTGTCGCCGGCCAGCTTGCCGCGCTGGGCCTTGCAGTGGTGGGCGGTCTGGAAGGCCCGGGTGAAGGACTCCCCGATCCGGCCCATGGCCTGCGAGTCGGAGGAGAAGATCGAGATGACGCCCTCGTCGTGCAGCACGGTCTCGGCGGCGATGGTCTCGGCACGCACCCGGGAGTCGGCGAAGGAGACGTCCTCGGGGATGTCGTGGCTGAGGTGGTGGCAGACCATCACCATGTCCAGCAGCTCGTCCACCGAGTTGATGGTGTAGGGCAGGGTCGGATTGGTGGAGGACGGCAGCACGTTGGGCTCGCCGGCGATCCGCATGATGTCGGGGGCGTGGCCACCGCCCGCGCCCTCGGTGTGGAAGGTGTGGATGGTGCGGCCGTCGATCGCGGACAGGGTGTCCTCGAAGAAGCCGCCCTCGTTGAGGGTGTCGGTGTGGATGGCCACCTGCACGTCGTACTCGTCGGCGACGCGCAGCGCGCTGTCGATCGCCGCCGGGGTGCTGCCCCAGTCCTCGTGCACCTTGAGCCCGCACACCCCGGCCTCGACCTGCTCGCGCAGCGCGCCCGGCAGCGAGCCGTTGCCCTTGCCGAGCAGGCCGACGTTGACCGGGAGGTCCTCCACCGCCTGGTACATCCGGCCGATGTTCCACGGGCCGGGCGTGCAGGTGGTGCCGTTGGTGCCGTCGGACGGGCCGGTGCCGCCCCCGATCAGGGTGGTGATGCCGTTGCTCAGCGCCTCCTGGGCCTGCTGCGGGGCGATGAAGTGGATGTGGGTGTCGATGCCGCCGGCGGTGGCGATCAGGTGCTCGCCGGAGATCACCTCGGTGCCGGGGCCGATCACCAGCTTGGGGTGCACCCCGCTCTGGGTGTGCGGGTTTCCGGCCTTGCCGACGGCGGTGATGAATCCGTCCTTGACGCCGATGTCGCCCTTGACCACGCCGAGCACCGCGTCCATGACGACGACGTTGGTGATGACCAGGTCGAGCGCGCCCTGCGCGGAGGTGGCGGCCGGGTCCTGGGCCATGCCGTCGCGGATGCCCTTGCCGCCGCCGTAGACGGCCTCGTCGCCGTAGTGGCCTTGGTTGAAGTCCTGCTCGACCTCGACCACGAGGTTGGTGTCGGCGAGGTGGAACCGGTCGCCGACGGTCGGGCCGAACAGGTCGGTGTACTGCTTGCGGGACAGGATGGCCATCAGTGGTCGCCCTCCTCGTGGGTGTGCGTGTGGGAGTCCCCGCCGTACAGGTCGTCCTTGTGGTCGAGGTTGGTGCCCTTGAAGCCGAGGGCGATGGCCCGCTCGATGGCGCGGGCACGGGTGTCGCGGGCGGTGGTGCCGCCGTCCACGAGGTTGCTGAAGCCGACCAGGCGGCGGTGCCCGCCGAACTCGGTGAGCGTGACGTCCTTGGTGTCGCCGGGCTCGAAGCGGACGGCGGTGCCGGCCGGGATGTCGAGGTGCTTGCCGAAGGCCGCGTTGCGGTCGAAGTCGAGGGCGCGGTTGGCCTCGAAGAAGTGGTAGTGGGAACCGACCTGGATCGCGCGGTCGCCCGTGTTGCTGACCGTGATGGTGGCCTTGGCTCGGCCGGCGTTGATCTCCACCGGGTCGTCGCCGTACAGGTATGCGGCGCTGCCGGACATGGCGGGCCTTCCTCTCTGCCGGTTCAGTGGGGGGTGTGCGCGTGGGGGGTGTGCGCGTGGGGAGTTGGTGCGTGGGGTTCCTCGTGCCGGTGGCTGTGGCCGTGGTGCGCCGCGCCCGGCCCGTGGCTGTGGGCGTAGCCGTGCCCGTGCTCGGCGTCGAGGCCGGCCAGGATGCCGTCCTCGCCGTGGCCGAGCAGGTGGAGGGCCGCCGCCGTGCGGGCCGCGACCACTCCGGAGACCGCGGACGGGCGCAGCAGCGGGCCGCCGTCCCGCACGCCCTCGCCGGCCGCGCCCGGGGGCAGCGCCGGGCCGAAGGAGGCGGGGACGGCCGTGACCCGCGCCGCGCCGAGCAGGCGGCAGCGTTCCACGCCCCCGGCCGGGTCGGGGTCGCCGCCCGCGAAGGCCACCTCGACCCAGCGGTGCCGCCCGTACTGGCGGACCAGCCGGGCGATCCGGAACAGTTCGGCGTCCTCGAAGGGCCCGGCGGCCGGGGCGGTGACGAGGACGGCGTCCTCGCCAGCTGCCGAGGCGGCGGCGGCGCGGAGCCAGCCGATCAGGTGCTCGGCGGCACCGAAGGGCGCGGTGAGGGCGAGCCGTCCCCTGCCCTGGCCGGCGGCGAGCCAGCGCAGGGTACGGGCGGTGTCGGCGATCAGTTTCGGGTCGCGGCCGAGGGTCATCGGGACGACGCAGACCGGTGCGTCGTCGTCGGCCGCCAGGGCGGACCGGACGGCTTCGGCGAGCGGTCGACCGGCGGCCGCCACCGCGTGCACGGCTGGACCGGCGGGTGGGACGTGCTCGGCCAAGGCGGCGAGCCGGCGCCCGCCGTCACTCTCGTGCCCGCCGGCCAGCACGACCCTGACGGGCTGACGCGCCGTCATCGGTCAGGCACCGACCGGGTCGTGGCAGGAGACCAGCTTGGTGCCGTCCAGGAACGCGGCCTCGACCTGGAGCAGCGGCAGCATCTCGCGCACGCCGGGCATGACCTCGGCGTTGCTGACGACCTGCTTGCCGATCTCCATGCACTCGGCGACGGTGCGGCCGTCCCGGGCGCCTTCCATGATGGCCTCGCTGATCAGTGCGCAGGCCTCGCTGTAGTTGAGCTTGACGCCGCGGTCGCGGCGTTTGCGGGCCAGATCGGCCACGACGTAGATGTAGAGCTTGTCCATCTCACGCGGGGAGAGGTTCACGGGAACCACTTCTCCTTTCCGGGAATCCGACGAAATGCAAGTCAGAGGAAATGCAGGGGAGTTGGCCGACGGAATACCGGATTGGGGCTGCGCCGGCACCGGTGCTCTCCGACGCCCGCAGGATCAGACCCGGCGCAACCGGGGAATCGCCGGCACCGCCGCCAGGAACAGCAGGGTGGTCAGGACGAACGGCCAGGTGAAGGCGTGGCCGCCGAACGGCCCGGCGATCGCGCCGAGCGCCGGGGTCAGCACGGTGGCCGCCACCGCGCCGAGCACCGCGTAGGCCGCGCTCCAGCCGCCCGGGGCGACGAACACCCCGCACAGTGCCAGCGCCACCAGCACACCGCTGTAGCCGAGCAACCCCCGCGCCACGGCCCCGGCCGGGGCGCCGAACGCCCAGGCCGAGAGCAGCCCGGTGGCACTGCCGACGCAGGCCATCAGCCCGGCGAGCCGATTGGCCGCGAACAGTCCGGCCAGGAACAGCAGGCCGACGTACCACTGGGGCATGAAGAAGATCTGGCCGATGTTGGCGAAGAACCCGTGCCAGAGCTGTTCCCAGCTCGGCCCGCCGCCACCGGTGGCCGGGGCGGGCGGCGCGGCCGGACCGGCGCCCTGCGGCCAGAGTCGCCGGAACCCGGGCGCGACGACCGTTCCGACGGTCGCGACCAGGCAGAACGGCGCGGTCAGCACGGGCAGCCCCCGGCCGTCCAGCAGCGCCCCGACCCCCGCCGCGACCACCACGGCGACGGCGGCGCCGAGCACGGCCACCACCAGCGTGGCCGGATGCCCCGGATCGAGGAACACCGCACAACCGAGCGCCACCAGGCACCCGTTGTACCCGGTCAGCCCGGCCTCGACGGTGTCCCGCCGCAGCCCGAGGCCGTAGCCGACGCCGGTGGAGACGGCGCTGCCCAACAGCCCGTAGAAGCCGTACTGCCAGCCGGCGGCGAACAGTGCGGAGACGAAGAAGAGTCCGCACGCGGCCGACGGCATGAAATCGACCTGGGCGACACCGCGCAGGACTTCGACGGCCAATCTGACGAGTGACGGACGGACAGCCACCTGACCTCCTTCCGAGACCCCTTCCCCACCCTTTTGTCGTCCCATACGGCGCGCCAATTCCCCGGTACGGCCGAGGGGCTCGGGAGATTGCTCGGGAGCCCGTTCGGCGATTCGTTGGGAACCGTACTCCTGTGGATTGCGGAACGGGGCGGGCACGACGCGTCACGTCAAATCGACGCCGGGTGACCATCAGGCCACTGAGCTGCAACATTCTGTTGAAACGGGCGCCCGGACAGGTCGTCGAACGGGGCAATTCTTTGCGAAGTTTTACTCGCCCCCGGACAGGCGCCGGAATATGACCATGTCAAGCGATCCTCGACAAATTCCATTCATCCCGGCAATACGGACGCGCGAAGCCGGGGGAAGCCGCGGGAAAGCCGTGGAGGGCAGGGTCGATGTGGCGGAAGTGTGCACGGATCGGGGGCGGATGTACACGGATCCGGCGACGGGCGCCGCTTCCCCGGCGTCAGTCGGCCACCGGCACCGCACCGTCGAGGTGCCGACGCAGGAACCCCTCCGAGGCCGCCACCTCGAACTCCGGCACCGCGAGGTGCCCCCCGGGGTTGGCGTGCAGCGACCGCTCCCCCGAGCCCAGCGCGCCGTACAACGCCAACGCGCCCTCGCGCGGCTGGAGTTCGTCGTCCCACTGGAGGACGAACTCCACCGGCACCGTCACCCGCCCGGCCGGCTCCACCAACGAGGCGTGGCCCGCCAGCCCGAACACCGCGGCCACGATGCGCGGTTCGACCGCCGCGAGCGGGATGCCGATCACCGTCCCGAGCGACAACCCCCAGTAGCCCACCGGCCCGAACCGCTCCCCGGCCATACCCTCAAGCGCGTCCAGCACCGCCCGCCACTCCGGTACGGCCCGCTCCGCGAGCGCCGCAGTGTGCCGGGCCACCCAGGCGCTGATCGGCCGCCCGGCCGCCAGCAACTGCCCGATCTCGGTGGCGAACCGCTCGTCCTGCGCGGTGCGCACCCGCTCGCCGTGCCCGGGCGCGTCGATCGCCACCGCCGCCCACCCGTACCGCGCCGCACACCGCCGGGCCCGCTCCCGCGGCCCCAGCTTGTCCTGCCCGCCGCCGTGCCCCAACAGCACCAGCGGCCGACCCCCGAGGCCCGGCCCGTCCGGCTGCCAGAGCAGGCCGGGGACACCGTCGAGGACGAAGCTGCGTTCCACGACGCCGTCCGAACTGGTCTCCGAGGTGAAGTGCACCCACCCATGATGGCGCCCGACACACGTTCGAGTCCGCCCTTTCCGTCCCGTGGCCGATAGTCGCCGGGGGTGGCACGGGCGCCGCCCGCCACCGGCGGGCGGCGCACCCCGGCGGCAGGCGGCAGGCGGCAGGCGGCGGGCGGCGGGCGGCGGGCTGGCTAGGCCGCCTCGCGCAGGAAGTCCAGCAGGAGGGCCGTCACCTCGGCCGGGCGCTCCAGGTTCGGCAGGTGGCCGGCCCAGGGCAGGGCCAGGTGGCGGGCGTCGGGGAGGACGTCCGGGAGGGCGGCGGCGATCTGCTGGAAGTCCGGGAGGTCATGGGCGCCGGAGACGGCGAGGGTGGGGGCGGTGACCCGGGTGAGGTCGACCTCCTCCTGCCGCGGACCGCCGGTCAGTTCCAGCTGCACGTCGAAGTTGTGGCGCTGCATGCGGCGGACGAGCTCCCGAGCCGGTTCGCCGGCCTCGGGGCCGAGCCAGGTGCGGACGTTGAGCTCGACGGCTCCGTCGATGTCGCCGACCTCCAGCAGCGCGTCCTCCTCGGCGCCGAAGGCCCGCATGGCCTCGGTGGGTTCGTGGCCGGGCCGGCCCGCGCAGAGCAGGGCCAGCGCGGTGACCGCCTGCGGGCGCAGGGCCGCCGCGGTGAGGGCGATCCGGCCGCCGTAGGAGGCGCCGACCAGGGCGGTGCGTTCGACGCCGAGGTGGTCGAGCAGGGCGAGCACGTCGGCCGCGGCGCCGTACGGCTCGTCGGGGTGCGGGGTCTTGCCGTAGCCGCGGAAGTCGCAGCGGATGACGCGGTGACCGGCGTCGAGCAGGGCCTGCCGCTGGTGGTCCCACATCCGTCGGTCGCACACCGAGGAGTGGAGCAGGAGAACGGCGGGTCCGGTACCGGAGTCGTCATGGGAGAGGATCATTCGGCGGATGCTAGCCATCGCCACTGGTCGGGCGCGAGTCATTTCGGGGCGGGGGTGTGGCGCGGCCGGTTCCCGCCCGGTCCGACGGCGAGCGAGCGGGCGGAGAGCAAGTAAGCGCTTCCGGCCCCGGGTGGGCTCTGGGTGGGTGAGGAGGTGCTCATGGGAGAACCGAAGAGCGTGCGGGACGAGGAGTTCCAGTCGTTCATCGTGGTGGCCTGGCCACGGCTGGTGCGGACGGCGTTCCTGCTCGCCGGGGAGCAGTACGCGGCGGAGGACCTGGTGCAGTCCACGGCGGAGAGGGCGTGCGCGGCCTGGCCGAAGGTGCGCCGGGCGGACGATCCGTACGCCTATGTTCGGCGGATCCTGGTGAACCAGCACGCCCGCCGCTGGCGCCGCCGGCCGCCGGAGCTGCTGGTCGACGCGGTGCCCGACGCGGCGGGGACGGAGGACGGGTTCGCCCGCTCCGACCAGCGCGGGGCACTGCTGGCGGCGCTCGCCACACTGCCGCCGCGCCAGCGCGAGGCGGTGGTGCTGCGCTACTGGGAGGACCTCAGCGACAGCCAGACCGCGGCGGCGATGGGCTGCTCGGCGGGCGCGGTGCGAAGCCACGCGGCGAAGGGCATCGGGCGGTTGCGGCAGGTGTCGGCCCTGGTGGAACTGAAGGACAGGACTGAGATCGGAGGGGCGGTATGACCATCGGGAACGCGGAAGCGGACAAGGACACCGATCTGTGGGTCGGGCTGGGTCTGGCCGAGGCGGCGTCGACCGCGCGGATCGGCCCGGTGCCGGTGGCGGACATCATGGCGGGCGGCCGGCGGATCCGGCGCCGTCGCCGGACGGTGGTGGGCGCGCTCGCGCTGGCCTCCGCGGTGGTGCTGGCGGGCGGGGCGCTCTCCGAGCTGCACCCGGTGCCGACGGCCTCCCAGCCGCTGGTCGCGGCGGGTACGGGCCACGGCGCGGGCACCGGCGGCCCGCCGTCGGCCACCCCGGGCGCGGCGGCGACCCCGGCGGCGCGGGACCCGTTCACCCCGGTACGAGTGGTGGTCGGGGAGGGCACCACGCCCGACGGCAAGCAGTGGAAGCTGTGGCGGGCCGTGTGGCCGACGGCGCCCAAGGACCGGGCGTTCGAGCAGGCGCTGGCGGTGTGGCAGGAGCGCAGCCCGTACGACTCGGCGCTCACCAAGCCGACCAAGGAGTTCGTCGACCAGTACTACGATCCCAAGTCCGATATCGCCAACACCTACTTCACGGTGGACGGCATTCGGCTGAGCCACGACTCCACGGGCACCACGCCCTCACCGGGCGAGCTCGACCCGCGCGAACGCACGTCCATCGCCGGCGGCCTGCTCGGTGCCCGGGGCAAGGGCGACACGGTGGCCCCCGGGGAGATCATCGGGCTCACCCTCGGCCCGGACATCGCCCGGGTGAAGGTGACCTGGACGGACGGCAGCACGACCGAACCGCAGATCGTCACGGTCGCCGACTCACCGCTGCGCGAGGCCGTGGTGGCCCGCCCGGAGGGCAAGACGGCGAAGCTCTGGGAGTACTTCGACAAGGCCGGCGCCAAGGTCCCCGACTCGGGTGAGCAGTTCCTGACCCGCTGATCCCGCCCGGCTCCGCCTGTGGTCCGACGCGCCGCCACCCGGCCGGGTGGTTCCGTGGCCGGGTGACGGCCCAGGGGGCTCGAACGGCGGCGCGGTGCGGTCGGGGCGGGATCGGGCTGTTCCTGCTCGCCTCCACGGTGTTCGAGGCGGTGAGGCACACCGGCCTGACGACCCCGCTGGCGGTGCTCGGGAGGAGTGGGAGTGGGAAGTCGGTAGGACCGACGTCCCGCTCCCACCGGCGTTTCAGCCGCTCCGCCGCTCGAACCGGTGGTGGGCGGGCGTACGGCCCCTCTCCGCGCCGTCAGCCCAGCAGCAGTTTCGCCGCCACCTCGGCCCCGTCGGTGCGGATCTCCCCCGCGACGGCCGCCGCCCGCGCGCCGACCTCCGGGGCCAGGGCCTGCCCGAGCGCCGCGGACAGCGTCCCGACCGTCGGGACCGGCCCGTCATGGGCGGCGCCGATGCCCAACTCGGCCACCCGACCGGCCCAGTAGGGCTGGTCGACGATCTGCGGCACCACCACCTGCGGGGTGCCGGCCAGGGCGGCGGCGGTGGTGGTGCCCGCGCCGCCGTGGTGGACGACCGCGGCGACCCGGGGGAACAGCGCCTGCTGGTTGACCTCGTCGACCGCGAAGCAGTCCGCCCCGCCGTCGGCCGGGGCCAGCTCCGCCCAGCCCCGGGCGAGCACGACCCGCCGGCCCCGGGCCCGGGCGGCCTCGACCACCACGCCGGCGGCGTCGGGCGCGCCGCGCAGCGGCATGCTGCCGAAGCCCACGTACACCGGGGGCTCGCCCGCGTCCAGGAAGGCCGACAGTCCGGCGGGCAGCGGGCGGTGGTCCGGCAGCAGCCAGGCGCCGGTCTGCACGACCTCGCTCCCGGCGAACTGCCGCCAGGGATCGAGGAGTCGGTCGGTCGCCAGCCAGGGCCGGTCGGTGAAGACGTGGTCGCGCACATTGTCCACGGTGGCCAGGCCGACCGAGGCCCGGTGGGCGTTGACCTGCTCGCCGAACAGCGCGTTCATGGTCCGGACGTTGTCCTGCCACAGCTCCCGGTTGCCGGTCAGCCCCGACGCGTACGGCTGGCTGGGGTACTCGAACGGCGGGTGGTGCGGGGAGGGCAGCATGGTCGGCTGGAGGGCGACGCACGCGAAGCGGGCGCCGACCGTCTCGGCCGCGGCCTGCGCCCCCGCCACGGCCGGGAACAGCCCGGTCGCCACCACCGCACCGCCCGGTTCGGCCACCGCCGCGACGGCCTCGTGGAACCGCGCGACCAGCGCGGCCACCCGCCGGGGAAAGTCGCCGGGCGCCGGCGGCGTGCCGCTCACCAGCTTCCGCACCGGATCCCCCACCGGCACCAGCTCGACCCCGGCCACGGCCAGGCGCCGTGCGAACTCCTCGTCCGGCGGGGCGCACACCCGCACCTGCGCGCCGAGTTCCCGCAGCTTCACCGCGAGCCCCGCCAACGGCTGGACGTCGCCGCGCGAACCGTAGGTGGACAGCACCACTCGCATCTCGTCATTCTCCCGTTCCCCCAGGGGCCGCCCTGGAGTTGGAGATTCTGCGGCACGACCGGGGCCTTGTGGCAAGGCCCCCCGTGCGCTATACGTTGAGAGTGGCGGGGAGCGCGTGCGCTCACCGGTTCGTCATCCGCGCTCGTCATCCGCGCTGGTCATCCGCGTAGGACCGCCATCACCTCCCCGACCAGCTGCCGCGCCCGGCCCACCGTCGCGGTCAGCGCCTCGGGCGTCTCCCCGACGGCGCCCAGGAGCCCCCGCACCCTGGTACCGAAGTCCGCTGGCACGTCAGCGAGTTGCTCCGCCACCGCGAGGGCCCCCTTCTCGTTGAGGCACCAGCGCCGGTCCCGCGCGTACAGCGCCTGCACCAGCACGCCCGCCGCCCGGGAGAGGCAGAGCGAGACGTACAGGACATCGCCACGCGCCGCACCCTTCGCCGCGACGCCGACCAGGAACTCCGCCTCCCACGCCCCGGCCGTCAGGGCTTCGCGCAACGGCTCGGGATAGTCCGCGACCTCGGCCCGGAGAGCGGCCAACTCCCCTGCCGGGTCGGCGAGTACGCGCCCGAGCGCGACCTCGCCCGGATAGCAGGGCGACCAGAAACCCAGCGGGTGCCCGGCCTGCACCCCCACCTCGTAGCGACCTTCACGGCAGTCCGCCCACACCCGCTCGACCCGGTCGAGGTCCCGCAGGATCCAGTCCACCGCGACGCCGTCGACCCGCAGCCACGCCCCGCCGTTCACCCAGGGCCCCCATCCCCCGGGCCCGGCCACCTCCACCCCGGGGCCGGCCAACTCCCCCAGGGCGGCGAGGTCGAGTTCACCGCGGTAGTAGACGCCGAGGTCCCAGTCCGACCCCGGCCGGTGCTCACCCCGCGCCCGGCTCCCGCCGAGCATCACCCCCACCACGCCCGGTACGTCGGCGAGTCGGGCCGCCATGTGCTCGATGTGTTCGGTGATCGGCTGCATGACGGGCATTCTGGCCCGCGGGCGGGAGACCCGGCCAGCGCATTCGGACCCGGGGCCGGCGGGGCCCGGCCAGCAGTAGTTGACCCAGCGAGCGTTGCGCCGGCGGGCCCCGGTGCGGGCGCCGACCAGCAGCAGGTCGACGGCCTGCTGCTGGTCGGCCGAGGAGCTCAGTGGCGGGCAGGCCTCGCCCGGGCAGCCGGAGCCGGGGGCCCACAGCAGCCGAACGGTGCTGGTCCAGGCGTTGCCGTCCCCCGGCACTCGGGCCGGGGACCCTTCGGGAGGTGTCGCGTCGCTCAGCGCCGTACGGTGACGGCCGGCTCCCCGTGCTCCCCGTCCGCTTGCCCTCCCTCCGCCAGTCGGGCGGCCAGGTCCTCCGCCAGCCGTGCGGCGGGCCCGCGGCGGCGGCGGGAGAGGGCCAGGCCGAGGTGGCGGCGCGGGCTGGGTTCGGCCAGTGGGAGGGCGACCAGCTGTGGGTGCGGGGCGAGGCCGATCTCGGGGATCAGGGCGATGCCGATCCCGGCGCGGACCAGGGACTGGGCGAACTCGTAGTCCGTCGCGGTGCAGGAGATCCGCAGTTCGACGCCGGCCAGGGCGGCGTACCGGGCGAGCTGGCCGGCGGACTTGCGGCAGCCCAGGATCCAGCGCTGGTCGGCGAGTTCGGCCAGGTGGGGCGCCTCGGGACGGTCCTGGTGGCGGAGTGCGGCCGGGTGGTGGACGGGCAGGACGACGCGCAGCGGGTCCTCGCCGAGGGTGGTCCAGTCCAGGCCGGAGCGGTCACCGGGGCGGACGGGCGGGGGGCCTTCGAGGTGGTAGGCGAGGGCCAGGTCGGCGCGTCCTTCGCGGACGGCGGGCAGGCTCTCCTCGGGTTCCGCCTCCAGGATGGTCAGTTCCACCTCGGGGTGGTCGGCGGTGAAGCCGGCCAGGGCCGCGGGCAGCAGGCGCCGGCCGCCGCTGGCGAAGGTGGCGATGGTCAGGGCGGTCCGCTCGGCGGTCAGCCGGGTGATGCGCTGCTGGGTGTCGGTGAGTTCGGCGGCGATCGCGTCGGCGGCCTCGACCAGCAGTCGGCCCGCGTCGGTGAGGGAGACGCCCCGGGTGGATCGCTCCACCACGGGCGCGCCGAGGCCGCGTTCGAGGGCGGCGACCTGCTGGGAGACGGCCGAGGGCGTGCAGTGCAACGCCTGGGCCGCCTGGTTGAAGCTGCCTCGGCGGGCGACTTCCCGCAGCACCGCGAGGCGCTGGACGTCGATCAACAGTTCTCCTAATGACGAGCCTTCGACCCCGACACTACTGCTGTTGTCCAGAGCCGGGCAGACTGATCACCGAACCGCACGGCACGGCACGACAGGGCACGGCGGGGCGGGGCGGGGCAAGGCGCGGCAAGGCGCGACAGGGCACGGCAGGGAAGGGATCGACGACATGGACGTGTGCGTGATCGGCGGGAGCCGCCACTTCGGGAGGCGGCTGGTCGAGGAGCTCCGCGACGCGGGTGCGGCGGTGACCGTGGTCAACCGCGGTTCGGCGCCCACCCCGCCCGGGGTGACCCACCTGCGCGCCGACCGCGACGACGAGGCCGCGCTGCACACCGCGCTCGCCGACCGGCGCTTCGACGCCGTCGTGGACCAGGTCTGCTACACGCCCGTCCAGGCCGCCATCGCCGCCCGGGTGTTCGCCGACCGCACCCCGCGCTACCTGCTCACCTCCACCGTCGAGGTCTACGCCCACCTCGGGCGGCCCGGCGGACCGGCGCTCGCGGAACCGGCGCTGGACCTCTCCGCCGAGCGGGTTGACCTGCAACTCCCCTGGTCGGAGAAGGAGTTCCGGAGTGACCGGTACGCCGAGGGCAAGCGCCAGGCGGAGGCGCTGCTCACCCGGGAGGCAGCCTTCGACCTCGTCACCGTCCGTACCGCCCACGTCCTCGGTGGCGCGGACTTCACCGGGCGGCTGGCCCACTACGTGGAGCGGATCCGCGCCGGGCTGCCGGTGGCCGTCCACCCGGCACCGCAGCCCGCGTCCTTCGTCCACGCGCCGGAGATCGCCCGCTTCCTGGCCTGGGCCGCGCTGGCGGACTTCACCGGGCCGGTCAACGCGGCCTCCGAAGGAGCGCTGGACGTACGGCAGTTGTGCGAGGTCGTCGGGCAGGTGGTCGGCGCCGAGCCGCTGTTGACGGCCGGCGGTGCCCGCGAGCCGCTCTCGCCGTTCTCCTTCGACCACTGCTACGCGATGGACACCGGCCGGTCGGCCCGGCAGGGCTTCCGTTTCTCCCACATCAGCGACTGGCTGCCGCAGGCCGTCAAGGAGGCGCACGCATGACCGCCGTTCAGACGGCTCCGGCCACCCGTAGGATCGGTGACGTCACCGTCGGCGCCATCGGTCTCGGCGCGATGCCGCTGTCCGTCGAGGGCCGGCCCGACGAGGAGCAGGCGATCGCCACGGTCCACGCCGCGCTCGACGCGGGGGTGACGCTGATCGACACCGCCGACTCCTACCACTGGCACGCCGACGAAGTCGGCCACAACGAGCGGCTGATCGCCCGCGCGCTGGCTGCGTACGGCGGCTCGGCGGACGGCGTCCTGGTGGCGACCAAGGGCGGCCGGGGCCGCCCCGGGGACGGCAGCTGGACGGTCGACGGCGACCCGCGCCACCTGCGCCGGGCCGCCCGGGCGTCGGCCGCCCGGCTCGGTGTCGAGGCCATCGGCCTCTACCAGCTGCACAAGCCCGACCCGGCCGTGCCGTTCGCCGACTCGGTCGGCGCGCTGCGCGACCTGGCCGACGCGGGCACCATCCGGCTGGTCGGGCTCTCCAACGTGGACTGTGCGCAGATCCGCACCGCCCGGGAGATCCTCGGCCCGCGCCTGGTCGCCGTGCAGAACCGTTTCTCCCCGGCGCACCAAGCCACCCGCGACACCCTCGACCTGTGCACCGACCTCGGCCTGGCCTTCCTCCCCTGGAGCCCGCTCGGCGGCATCTCCCGCAGCGCCGTCGACGACCCGGGCGCGAGCGGACCGGGCACGGACACCCCGTTCCACACCCTCGCCGGCTCGCGGGGCGTCAGCCCCCAACAGGTCTGCCTCGCCTGGCACCTGGCCCAGTCCCCCACCGTCCTGCCGATCCCCGGCGCCCGCCGCCCGGCGTCCGTCCGCGACTCGGCCGCCGCAGCGGGGCTGGCACTCTCGGCGGCGGAACTGGCGACACTTCAGCTGTAGTCCGGCGGACGACACCTGTCGTGCCCGGCCCTGCCGCCATCCGTCTATCCGTCCGTCCGCCCGTCCGTCCGTCCGTCCGTCCGTCCGTGGAAACGGTGCTCACTCCGATGACAGCCGGTCGTCCCAGGTGGCGAGAACGGCGCTCAGCAGGTGCCGATGGGTCGCGATCCAGTCGGGCGGCAGGTCGATCGGCACCCGCACGGTCGCCATCGAGACCAGGGCATCCTCGATCACCACCTCGGGACAGCCACGCTCGCCGTCGAGCTGAACGAAGACGGACGGGCCACGCTGGACGTGCAACCAGGCGATGTCCTCGCCGGCCTCAAGGCGATCCAGGGCCTCGCCCCACGAAGTCAGCCGTGACCGCCACAACGAGAGCTTCACGCGTCCGGCCACGAACGGCGTGTCGACGACGATCTCGGCGGCGAGCCCTCCAGGTACTCCCGGCAAAGGGCCGAGCACCGTGATGCGAACGCTGTTGCCTTCGTCATCACGGAACAGAGCCAGATCCAACTGCCCAGCCGTCGTCAAGGTCGCCTCCTACGAAGATGGGGCGATCATGGCGCACACAAGGGCCATTCCTCCAGCACGCATCGAGGAAGACCTCCACGCCTACGCGTACATCGCCCACACCATCGGCGGCGAGGCGCTGCTCGACAGTCAGCCGCCGAAGCTCGACCTGATCGGGATGCTGGTCGACGGCCTGGCGCCCTTGCGGCGGGCCGCAGGACGTCAGGCCTCCGTGGCGGCGCGTTCGGCCGTGCTGCGCAGAACGCAGAACTCGTTGCCCTCGGGGTCGGTGAGGACCGCCCAGCCTCCGCCGTCGGGCTGCCGGTGGTCGGCGACGAGGGTGGCGCCGAGTCCCAGGAGTCGTTCCACCTCCTGCTCGCGCGAGTCCTCCGGGCGCAGGCAGAGGTGGAGCCGGTTCTTGACCGTCTTGGGCTCGGGCACCTGGGCGAAGTAGAGGACCGGGCCTCCCTCCGCGAGCGCCACCGCGACCTCCTCGTCCCCCGGCTTGTCGTCCGGGCCCAGCGGACGGCCGGTCACCCTGCTCCAGAACTGCGCCAGCTCATAGGCGTTCGCACAGTCGATCGCCACGTTCTGCACCACCGAGACCATGCGCCCGAGCCTCCCCGATCTCCACCCCGAACGCCACCCCGCCACTCCGGCGCCCCGGTACCCCGCCACCCCGCCGCACCGGTTCACCGTCCGGGGAACCGGGAGGCGCTCTACCGGCGGACCGCCGAGATCAGCCCGCCGGGCCGCTCCTCGCGCTGCGGCGGGGTGCTGATCGGGCGGCCGTAGGCGGCACCGCACTCGCGCAGGGTGTGGCTCTCGGCCTCCCAGCCGTGCCCGGCCAGCCAGTGCACCGGGTCGTCGGGCATCTCCGAGACCCACATGGACGCCGCCGATCCCGGCACGGCGTCCGCGCCGAAGCGCTCGAGCACGCCGCGCGAGCCCAGCGTCAGCCCCATCCGGCTGCCCGCCGCCGACTGCGCGCCGATCCGGGTCAGCAGCAGCTCCACCGCGTCCTCGGGCAGGTAGATCAGCAGCCCTTCGGCGATCCACACGGTCGGCGCGGCCGGGTCGTGCCCCGCGGCGGCCAGCGCGCCCGGCCAGTCCTCGCGCAGGTCCACCGGGACGGTGATCCGCTCGCAGCGCGCGACGGCCCGCTCCTGGCGCAGCACCGACGCCTTGAAGTCCAGTGGCACGGCGGTGTCGACCTCGAACAGCCGGGTGCCCTCGGGCCAGTCCAGCCGGAAGGCCCGGCTGTCCATGCCCGCGCCGAGCAGCACGACCTGCCGGACTCCGGACGCGGAGGCCTCACGCACCAGGTCGTCGAGGAACTTCGTCCTGATGACGATGGAGTACGACACGGCCAGCCGCCGCCGGTGCGCGGCCTCGTCGGCGGGGGGCGGCGAGCCGGGCCAGAGGCCGCCGGCGGCGGCGAAGGCCCGCGCCAGCGGATCGCGGAACAACGCGTCCGCCCGTTCGGTCTCCAGCGCCCGCACCCGGGCCACCCCCACCGCCGTGGCCCACACTCCCGACGGCTGCTCCCGCTCCCGCTCATCAGTCACCGCGCCAGCCTAGACCTCCGCCTCCCGAGGCGCCGGAGGAGGGGGTCGGGTGCACCCGCGAACCGTCGACCGGGCTGGTGAACCCACGCGTCGGCGCGGCCGGTCGTCCGCGCGGCCGAGTACGGTGCGGCGGGTGAAGTGCCGCCGGAGGGTGGCGGGTTCCCGATGACGGAGGTGGGCACGGTGGCGACGTACGTACTGATCCACGGCGCGGCGGCGGACGCGTGGTACTGGGGGCCGCTGGCCGCCGAGTTGCGCGACCGGGGCCACGCGGTGGTCGCGCCGGACCTGCCGTGCGACGACGAGGCGGCCGGGCTCGCCGAGTACGCGGACACCGTGGTCGAGGCGATCGGCGACCGTACCGAACTGGTCGTCGTCGCCCACTCGTTCGGCGGATTCACCGGCCCACTGGTGTGCGAACGGCTGCCGGTGGACCTGCTGGTCATGCTCCAGGCGCAGGTCCCGGCCCCGGGCGAGACACCGGGCCTCTGGTGGGACAACACCGGATACGGGCCCGCACGACAGGAGGCCGACCGGCACCGGGGCGTCCCCGAGGGCACCGAGGAGGAACCGCGCTCGCTCTACCTCCACGACACCCCGGCACCCCTCGCCTCCGAACTGCTGGCCGAACACCAACGGCCCCAGGCAGCAGCCCCGTTCGGCGAACCGTGGCCGCTGACCTCATGGCCGGACGTGCCGACCAGGGCCCTGCTGTCGGCCGGCGACCGGTTCTTCCCCGTGGAGTTCATGCGGCGGGTGACGGTCGAACGGCTCGGCATCCAGCCGGACGAGATGCCCGGCGACCACCTGCCGATGCTCGGCCACCCGAAGGAGTTGGCCGAGCGGCTGGAGGCCTACCGCACCGCACTGTAGGGAATGGGTGGAGCGAGGAGTGGGGGGGGGGGGGGGGGGGGATGCCCCCACACCGGTTTTATACAGGGGGTGGGTTTTTTGGGGTGGGGGGGGGGGGGGGTGGGGGGTGGAGCGGGGAGGGGGTTGGGGCC